>JAICEO010000107.1 GCA_025924135.1 Nitrososphaeraceae archaeon
ATTAATCTCTATTAAAGGCTAGAATCTCACGTGAAGAATTTATATCATATTTGAGACTGAGTGGTACTGACGATGTCTCAAATTAAATTATCTTATTTGGAAATTAACGGTCAGGTAAGTTTTATCAAAAAAAAGAAACAGGAGGAAGAAAAAATTCATACTCAATAACAAAATCGATCAAGAATGACTATTTTTGATTTTCATTGTTATTTACAGAATCTTGTATATTGGCTTTTAAAGATAAAGCATTATGGTATACCTTGAATGAAGCTGGGAGAATACCTATTGGTTCACCATCTAGACTAACAGTCATATTTCTTTCTTTTGGAAGTATGGTAACTTGTGATACTTGGTAATAGAGTATGTTATCTTCTTCAGTATAACTATCGTCACCTTTTAAATTGACAAGTTTTTCAAGCATCTTAAGACTTCCTGAATCCTTCAGAATAACTAGGTCCATTAATCCATCGGACATACTAGCTTTTGGAGCTGCGTTAAAGCCTCCACCCAAGAATTGGCCATTAGCAATTATACCCATAGTAAGACTAGGAGAGATCGTCTTGTCATTATCTAAAATTATTTCGCATGAATTGCTCTCATATGTAGGTACAGTAGAAATTATACCTGCCACAGTAGATAAAAGACGACTTTTTACTTTAGCCCTAACTTTTTTTGATCTATTGATTATTTCAGCTCCTACACCTATTTCTGCAGCATTTAAGACTATTCTATTACGAGTTAAAGTGGGATCATCTTTGTCAGCTGTTGTAACACCTATTACATCTATTTTACTTTTTTTCATCTCATTTATATGCATAAAGGAATCGATACCTTCATACTGTAATCTCAAGGACGCTGCAAGTACATTTCTACTCCCAGATGGAATGATATGCAATACACCATTAGGATTAACTGACTTCAAATGAGATGCAGGTTTGAATCCACTAGAACTAGTCACAGAATTATTTCTACTAGATCGATTATAAAAAAATCCGTTTGCAATTTCATTAATTGTACCATCTCCTCCTACCGCTACTATATTTTTGTATCCTTCTTTCAACAACTTTCGTGTCATAAGTGTTCCATCATTTGCTTTTTTTGTGAAAATAATTTTATGCTTAATAGGAAGGTATTCTTTTATTTTTGAATAAGTTTCGTCCCAGTTTTTTCCTGTATTTCCCCCTTGAGAGTTAGGATTCAAGATAAAAATCAGATCGTTGAATTTAGAGTTGTCATTTGCGTTTGTAATTAATTTGGAATTTGCTTTTATGGAAGGAGTCAATGTTATAAAACCACTACTGTAGAAAATAACTACCAAGTAACTAAAAGAGCTATTGTAATATTTTTCTCTAGGTTTTTAATTAAATATTCAATAAATTTATTTTAATAGAACAAATTTATTCTAATTAATAATAAATTAAAAAAATTGAGATTTGATTAATGGTGCATGTTAATTGCGATTTTATCGATAGATATTGCACTTAAAATGTTGGAGAATATTCATGCTGATTTGGGAAGATCGGCTCGCCCTTCAAGGAACATTTAGATAATAGATATAGCACGATTTCCTCGAATAATCAAATAGCACAACCCCGAACTACTGCTTCGAGGTTCTAGTCCCAAACCTTAAGTTCATACAAAATAGTTAATAATAATTTCACTAATCTATAACATAATGTCAAATTGGATTACTGTCTAATAAAATATAGTGAACCTAAGAGGGAATTTAGTTATGTTATATTCTTAAAAAAGGGATAAAATTTCAGGTTTCACTTGGTGTATATCTCCTTAATTTGATATAATCTATCGTATGCAAGAATATTTATTTCCATAATGTGACTTTTATCTTCTTGAAATTCATACTTGCCTGGTATGCCCTCAAAATAGGCTAGTTTTTGAGCAGGAAAGCCGCCGACTTCTATTATATCATCTTGTATAACACCAGATTCTGTATCCTCTTCAAGTGGTCTAAAGATTTCAGATACATATTCAATTGTTTTTTCCCTATAGTCTGATATATCCCAAAGGTTGATAGAAACCTGATTGTCCGTACCATCTAGATCAGGAGAAAAGTCAACAATTGGTCTCACATCTCTGTCCCAATGGAACCTCATAATATACCAACAAGTGAGGAGGGGGTCAAGAATAAGAAGACGAAATAAATACATTTGATATTAACTATGTAATCTATATATTATTATAATATATATGATGGATAGTAAAGAGACGAATGCAATTACAACAATAAGTAAAGATTCTAATTTACAACTATTTCTACCATCATCCTCTCAATCTCAGAAATCATCATCAATAAAACTAGCAATTAGGAGGAAAGACGAAAGATTAGAATATCTAGAAATTCCAAAAGGCTTAATCGAATTATTACAAATCAATAATTTTACAATCGAAAGGATATTAGAATATGGACCATCAAAAATTGCAGAAATATTAGGAACAGATGACTATGTTGCAAAAATTATATTTAGTGAAACAACAAAAAATACTAGTGATATAATTTATAATTATAATTTTTAATCTTCAATAATTTCTTTGTAAACTATATAGTTTCTAGCAAGTTTTGATATTTTTGCTTTACTTCATCTCTCTGTCCTAAAGGAACTTCATTGTAAACAAGGAGAAGAGGAAGACATTACAGCATAGACATGTTTTATAAAAATATCTTTAGCAACGTATTTTGGCACATAACATTCTTCTTCTTTTGCCATTTCAGAAGAATATAGTTGGGTTAAGGCATTAAGATTTATGAAAGATGAGGTCAGAAAACATATTCTAAAGTCTTTTGATTGTGTTTCTTCTTCTGCTTTTTTTGAGGTTTCAAGTAACTTTTCATAAAGATCAAAGCCATCAACTATAGACATTTTAAAATCAATAAGAACAAGATCATAGTTTTGTAGTTTAACGTTAACTTTTGCCAATTCTGAATAATTTATTAATGTTGAATTAAATCCTTCTTCTTCTAACCATTTTTTGTATTTTAAAGAAGTTTTAATATCATTATCAACTATTAGAATTTTGTTTTGCATTGATCATAACTGTTATTGTTATTGTTGATGATAAATTTTTACTTCATTTCTTATAATATTTTGATATTTTGCCTTTACTTCTTCTCTGTGGCCTTGAGAACTTCATAATAGACAATTAATGAAATGGAATTATTTGAAATTATGTGGGACTGACTACCATGGACCTTGCCATTATACTCTGTCACAATATCAGATAATATCTCATACTTTTGTTGTATTGTTTCGATTGGACCTCGCAACAACTCAAATGAATTAGACATCTTCGTGAATGCAAGACATGGGTTCAAATCCCATCCCCTCCCTGCTAATTCTGTAACAATAATTTCAAAAAATGCTCGTAGCATAATCTAAAAATTCATTAATTTTCAAGTATATTCTAACAATATAAACCCCGAAGTACTGCTTCGAGGTTCGAGTCCCACTCCCGGCGCTCGACTCCAATAGTTATAGAGCAAGGTAAAAAAGCAATAGTTAGTTTCAAAATTTATCATTCAAATTAATTTTTTAGACCTATATTTTGCTCTTAATTAATATTTTCTATCTCAGCAGTTGTATTTCCTTTCGGAGTTGGAGGCTAAGAATATTGTCAAATGATTCAAACAGTATTAGAGATACGGTTACAAAAAATAGAAATTAATAAGAAATTATAATTTTTAAGCACAGAAATTTGTTATTAATTTAAAAATTTATTTTCAATGATGTCCTATATATATAGAACACAATATAATTTAGTATGAGTTATTATCTCAATAATAATGGCAGTTGGAATAATCCGAATCCTTATTACTTTAATAACACCTTTGACATCAAATTTGTTTACTGTCCTCTTTGTAGTAATAAAAGCTCTTGTAAAAACAAACAAGAAAAATAAAAAATTGCTAAGATGTGATTTCTGTTATGCTTTGATATTTGCAAATGGACATGAATCACAACAAATCTTAGTAAATTTGCAAGAGTTTAGAGAGTATTATTAAATAATATAATTCAGTTATTGAATTTAAAATATTTAAGGACTAAAGAGCTTGTGACGGTTTAGTGTGATACTGTCACACGATGAAAATATTTTAGAGGTAGAGAGAGGCAATATTTATAATAAGATTTAACAACCAAAAATATATTTTAATATATAAAAAGTTTAGGGGGTTTAAAATTCCTCACAATCATTTGATTTAACATCTAATGGATATTCAAAGTCCAATATCTTATCGTTACCACTTCCACAATCATCATTGATAGTAATAGACTACTACTTTTATTTCACTATCGTAAATTTTGATATATTCTTTTTTCTTCTTGTCATTTTTTCTTGTCCATACATTCTAGTTGAGGGATTGATTACTATTTATGTTCTTTTTTTGTTTCTTTTATTACAGAGTCTATATATTTTACTAATTCATTTTCATCAAATTCAAATTCTGTTTTATATCTTTCTAAAATGTCTTTGTTTTGAGCAATTTTTTTAACAGTTTTTTGAATTTCTTTCTCCATTTCTGCTTGTCCTATTAGATCCAACAGCCTTGACTCCAAGGCACGTTTACGTATAAATTTACGTAGATTGTTATTTGCTGAAACAAGTGTTGCTGAATTGTAAATACCTAACACCATCAAAAAGGTTGCTATATTCAAAACTGTTATTGATGAAAGTCCAAAAGAAGGATAGGGACTGACAATTTGTGTTGCTGCTTGATTTGCTGCAAAAATTAAAAATATACCAAAGCCAGAAATAATCATGTATGTCCTAATGTTTCTTTCATAACTCATAATTCTGGATATCTTCCAGAACGCAATTCCGAAAACCAATCCTCCGATAGGTTTACTTAATGCTAAAAATGCTATTAACACGATAGAAACAGTTATAGGATCAATTTCCAGATATGAGGTTAATATGTTACCTAAGATATACTGGTAAAAATAGGTTATTAAAAAATAAACAAATGGAATAGACAATATAATCCAGTATACGATAGCATTGCTTGGTTTCTCTCTGTAATTGATCATTAATATTGCTGTCGTAATCCAAATACTGAAAAAGGATATAAAGGTAAAGATTCTGTAAACATTACCTAAAAATAGATGCTTACCAAATGATATATCTCCAGAACCTCCTACATATTCTCCAGTAAGCTCTGGTCTTTCACTTACCTTGACGCCTGTGTAAACACCAGTTGTGATTAAATTAAATGCTATCATTAACGTTGATATAAAATATAAAATGACTATCAAGCTACGGTTTGATTTATACCAGGAGAAAAATAGCACAGATAACCATATTAGGAAACCTGCTGCTGTTCCATAACTTATCATAATTATCAAAATACTGATTGATGTGTAGTAGTAATTATAATGGAACTGTTGAAATATCAAAATTCCTATCAAAGTTGCTAATATGCATAGGGAAATTAAAGCAATTTTATAGAAAGCCTGAACCTTTAATGTCTTATTTAATTGATCTCTTTTAATGGAGCTCTGTAAATACTTTATTATCAAAAATTGTAAAAGCAGGCATAATGAACTGTTAACAGAAAATAATATTAACTTACCTTGCATAGGAATGAGGTATTTATCAATAAGATCATTGATCTTGACAACTGAAGTATCGATTAAGACAGTTACTATCAATGCAATCATAAGAATAAGAAATTTCCTATTACTAAATGATTTTTTATGATCGGTGAGCAAACGATTATGCTAAGAAAGCATCAAGTCAAACATAATCTTTTTGTATTAGAGAGTTGCTAAACTGTGATGATAAATATATTGAATAGATCATCTTACTTTGTTATTGTATCTTTTTTGTTTATGTTGTTACTGTTGTTACTATTCTCAGGAACGTTATCACCAGTTTTAGGTTCAAATTCAGTAAATATTTTCCCACCAGGAAGCAAACCTTATGGTTTAACATATGCGGAACATCAACAAAATTTTTGGAAATGGATATTAGAGATACCCGCGAATGAAAGTCCTGTTAACGATCGTACAGGAGAGAAATGCGCAAATGGGCAGTCCAATTCCAATTCATCTGTTTTTTATTTGAGTTTTAATAATGGAGGTATATCTACAAGATCCTGCGAAGTACCAGCTGGAAAAGGTCTCTTTATACCAATAATGCAAGTAGAATTTTCTGAGAAGGAAGTTCCCAATGCATCGATAGAAGATTTACGTAGAGCTGTAACGAAGGATCAAGATAGTGTTAACAGTTTGTATCTTAAAATAGGTGATAAAGAGTATAAGTATAGAGATCTTATCAAATATAGAACTCAAACAGACGTTTTTGAGGTTGTCTTTCCTGATAATGGAATCTTTGGAGTCATTGAAGGTGGTGTTTCTAAGGTTATAGGTGATGGGTTTTATATAATAACTGAACCGCTTACGAAAGGGAATTACTCGGTTCATTTTAAATCAAGTTTAATTTGTCTGGATCCGGATTGTGCGGAACCTAATTTTGCTCAAGATATCAAATATAACATATTGGCAGAATAGATATAATAGTACCAATTTTCTCCTTTTTTATCATAATTCTATTTTAGGTTCTTTTTTAAATTTTTTTTATTGTCTTTCCAATTCTGTTACACCTAGAAAGGCTTTAGATATAGTTGAATATTTAATGGATTGTATAAACCCGTGAATGCAAGTAATGGGTTCAAATCCCATCCCATCCCCTTCCCTGCTAATTCTGTAACAATAATTTCAAAAAATGCTTAGTATAATCTAATAATTCATTTAATCTTTAAGTATATTCTAATAATATAAACCCCGAACTAACGCTTCGAGGTTCGAGTCTCAATCCGAGAATTAATTTGCTATTTAAATTTAATTAAAATATAGATCACTAGATTTAATGATTATAAATTAATCAAAAACTTTTTAAAAAAAGAAAAAAAATGCTATTAAATGAACCTAATCAAGATATGCTTCTGGAATTTACAAAATCTGTTTGATACAACATTAAGTGATCTTGCATTGGATTTTGATTACACTCCTGCTAATGGATGGGATGAAACAGTAAGAGATATAAAAATAGATAATCTAGTTAAAGGAATCTCATCTGCCTTTTCTTCAGGACCTGATCTAATTGGAATGTGTGAAATTGAAAATGAAAATCTTGCTCAAGAAATAGCAACAAAATTAAATAGAAATCTCAATAGAAATAATTATTCTGTCGCAAAATACAAAGATAGTCCTGATATTCGTGGAATAGATACTTGTCTTATCTATTCAAATTCAATTTTTGAATTTATAGAATCCAAATCATATAATATGGATTTACGTTATCCTACTAGGGATATTTTCTATGTAAAATTGAAGGTTTTACAGAATAATTCAAATCTTCATGTTTTTGTAAATCATTGGCCATCTAGGAGAGGAAAAGATGATCTAACTGAATCTGATGAAACAGAGTTTGCACGATCTTTAGTAGCGGAAAATTGTGGTACTTTGATAGACGATATTCTCAAAATTCCTAAAGAAGAGTCTCATAAACTTCCTAAATGCCTAATAGATTGCCCAGAATATGAAAAAGATTTTAAATCTAATGATCAAGATGCTATACCTGATAAAGTAAACAAAGAAGAAATAAAAAAACGAAATGAAAATTTGTTAAAAAAAATAGATGATGTTTGGGATGAAAATATTTTATTAATGGGTGATTTTAATGATGAACCTTATAATAAAAGTTTAGTAAAATTTCTTAATGCTACTTTCAATCCACATTTGTTAAGAGATTGGAGAACTATATTTCAATTAAAACGAAAAGATGGGGGAAATACAAAAACAGATAGAGAAATATATTTGGAAGAAAAGCCACATTTATACAATTGTATGTGGAAACTTATTCCTGATGGTAC
>JAICEO010000108.1 GCA_025924135.1 Nitrososphaeraceae archaeon
AATAATGCTTCTTTTTTAGCTATATTCATACCCATACCAATTGTTGCTACATCTACTTTTTTTGGAAGTGTTTTAATTAATCGTGCCGCTGAACCCATTGTTAATCTTTGATCAACTAGAGGTATTACTATGAGATTGGGTGAATATGATCTTGTTGATTCTACATTAATGCTAGGAACTGCTGTATACACCAAATCTATACCTGACCGTAAAGCGGCTATTGATGCCAATACTGGTGCTCCATGATAAATTCTACTTCCTCCTACGACTAGTACAATTCCATTATCTCCCTTTCTTGACGAATTTTTTCTTGGCACTAATAATTTTTTTATACTATCGTCATTTACCGCCACTAATTCTGGAGATTCCACTATTTTATTGAAAATGACCATAATCAATAAACCTTACTTGAGTGGGTCTCGTATCTCATTAATATTATAATAGAACTTTATTATGAGTTGTTAGGTTCTATTGTATGAACCCGGAACATTTAAAGAAAGAAAGAACAGATTATCTTTTGAACAATGTTTTCTATGTCAAAACCTATCGAGATAGTTTTTTCTGAAAAAAAAACACCGTCTTTAAATTCACCCTATTTAATCTGTGGATTTCCAGGAACCGGATTAGTAGGTAAATTAGCAGTTGATTATTTGATTAAGGAACTTGGTGCTATTCATCTGGCTGATGTCTTTTCATCTTATTTTTCACCGCAGGTAGTAATACATGCAGATGGCACCACAAGTATAGTCAAAAATAGTCTATATTATGTCAAGAATAATAGTAATAATAATAAGGATAATGATAATATTAATAAAACAAGGAAAAACAAAAAAGAAATTAAAGATATTAACAAACCAAAAGCTCCCTTCGATCAATCAACTAACGGCATTCCCCAATCAATAGATTCATCTTCCTCCTCAAAACCTACTACTTCTACTATCAATATTAGTAGTAGTAGTAATGATCCCTTATCATCTAAAGATCTAATTCTTCTCACCGGTGATTCACAGCCAGTGGTTCCAGGTTCAGAATATGTTTTATCCGAACAAATATTAGACTTAATCACAAAATTCAAGATTTCAAATATCTACTCATTGGCATCATATGTTACCGGCACCTTTGTAAATGATCCAAAAATTTATGGAACAGCTACTAATCCAGAAATGGTAAAATCTTTTAGATCCTTTAATATTTCAACCCTTGACAATGGAAATATTACAGGAATGAATGGCTTAATACTTGGATTGGGAAAACTTCGTGGAATAGAAGGCATATGTTTGTTAGGTGAAACTTCTGGATATGTAATTGATGCAAAAGCATCTAAACATCTTTTAGAAATTTTGAATAATGTACTGGGAATACATATCAATATGGATGAAATGAATAAAAGATCTAAAGATACCGAACTACTTATTAAAAATTTAGAACAGCAGATGATGGCCAAGTCGGGACAATTTCCACAAAGCGTTCCTACGGAAGAACAAGAAGAGGAATTAATGTTCCCTCAAAATAGAAAGTCTAACATGGGATACATTAGTTAGTTAGATAATACTAATACTAATAATTTTTTGATTCTAGGAACCTAACTTTATCTAAATTTTTACTCTTATTTTATCTAATTATAATGGTTTTCTATTACCTTCCAATTTGCATATCTAAAATAAAGACTATTATTAACAATATTTGCTTAACATACAATATGTTCAATTACAGAATAGGTATAATGTTATCATTTTCAGTAATTTTTCTTATTATTGTTTCACTTCTTGATTTGGAATTTACTACTAGTTATAAAATTTCTTTTGGTCAAACCTCTAATTTTACTGATGATAAGAATGTTATTGGCAAAGGTAATAGTAGCAGTAGTGGCATCAACAGTAGTAATATTGAAACAGCAGCAACAACAACAGAGGAAGAAGAAGAAGGAGCAGCAGCAGCGGCAACAGGTGATTGGTTGACTTTTTCCAATAATAATTTTGAACTAAAATACCCCCCTCATGACTGGAAGGTAGAAAAGAAACTTTCAAAATTTCATGTACTTGATTTTAAATTAATTAAAAATAATCCATTCTCTTTTATCGGAATCTCATTTTCCTCACTTGCTGATTCTGATAAGCTTACAAATGAAATTATTTTAGATGAGTCCGAAAATTTTGGTAGGTTCGCCTCATCTTCTGGGTACAAGATTTATGAGGTTTTAGAAAAAAATCTCACCAAGTATAAGATAGATACTAATCCTTCATCTTTTCATATTGTAAAATACAAATATCAAGATAAAGAGTTAGAAGGTAAACTGATGGAAATTTTTTCTATCATTGATAAAAGATTATTCACATTAACGTATCAATCTACAATAGAAAATTTTGATAAAGAGTTACCAGTGGTTGAAAAAATAATAGACTCTATCAAAATAATAAATTAATATCTAAACTAATAGCACACTATCTCTCTTATTTTACAATATTCTTTATTTTATTTGCTAGTACTAGGTATATATCACTATCCAAAAACATAAAGGATGGTTCGATAGCATCATCTTCTTATATATTTATGGAACTTCATGGACAATTCGATCCCAAGATCATCGAAAATGAGATACGTGGCTACAAGAAATTAATAAGATATGATGAGTTCTTTAAAAATGAAATAGATATTCGACAAAATAAAGAAATCATCGGATATGTGGATGGTCCTCCAACCATGAATGGAGAACCGCATGTAGGTCACTTAAGAGGAAGAATAATAAAAGATTTATGGTTTCGATTTCAAACGTTAAAACATAACAAAATAATTTTTAGACCTGGATGGGATACTCAAGGATTACCAGTAGAATTACAGGCAGAAAAAGAATTAGGATTAACAGGAAATAAAACGGAAAATATTAACAAAGTGGGGATACAAAAAATTGTTGAAACATGCAAATCCATTGTAAAGAAATACAACAAAAAATGGATTGAAGTAGATGAATTACTTGGAATGTCTTTTGATTATGATAACGGGTATTGGACTTTTCATGATGACTATATCGAAAGAGAATGGTCATATCTCCAAACTGCTTGGAATAATGGAATTTTACAAGAAGGATTTAGAGTGGTTGCATTTTGTCCGTCATGTCAAACGTCTCTTAGTAATTCTGAAGTGAATCAAGGATATACAAGTGTTGAAGATCCTTCATTTTATTATAAGGTACGATTAGTCGATGAAGATGCATATCTAATAGTTTGGACCACAATGCCATTTACCTTAATTACAGATGAACTTGTTGGTATAAACCCTGATGCTAATTATGTGTACGTAGAGGTAGACAACCAACTTTGGATTGTAGGGGAAACCAGATTAGAACAGCTTATGAATGAGCTTCATATAGAATCTTATAAAATAAAAAAAATTATAAAAGGTAAAGACCTAGATGGAAAGTATTACATACATCCATTATTAGACTTAATTCCAGAACTTAAAAAGCTAGCAGATTCCAAACTAATTCATTTTGTGGTTTGTGAAGATTTCGTAGATATAACAACAGGAAGCGGAATAGTTCACTTATCTCCAGCTAATGGGGAGGAAGACTTCAACATCGCAAAAAAGAAAAATATTCCTATTTTTGTTCCTATTGACGATCGAGTAGTCTTTACAGATCAAGCCGGAATATTTAGTGGATATTTTGTTCGTGATACTGATGAGAAAATAGTGCAAATAATGAAAGATTTAAAGGCTAGTATTAAAATTGGAAAAATAAAGCATCAGTACCCAACATGTTGGCGTTCTCATCACAAACTCGTGTGGTTGGCCCGACGGGAATATTTTTACATGATAGATAAATTGGGAGATAAACCTATCAAAGCTGCAAAAGATGTAGAGTATTTTTTTGAAGCTCCTAAAAACCGATTTATCGAAATTATCAAAGAAAAAGTGCCATGGTGTATATCTAGAGAGCGGATTTGGGGTACTCCTATTCCTATTTGGATTTGTTCCAATTGTAGAAATAAAGAATTACTATCAAATAAAAATGAGCTAGTAAATAGATCCTCTAATCTTGTTAGAGATAAAAATAACAATTTAATTTTAAAACTTGACAACAACGATCAGTACAATAAAACTGTAACAGTTAACGACAACGCCAATAACAACGACGACTATGACTACTATGACAACAACAATAACAAGAAGGATATTTCTCCTACCAACAATAAAGGACATTTCGAACTACATAGACCATGGATAGATCAAATAAAAATAAACTGTTCTAAATGTAATTCATTAATGACAAGAGAACCATATGTACTTGACACTTGGCATAATAGTGGTGCTGCTCCTTTTGCTTCATTTAACGATAATGATTATAAAAAATTGATTCCTGCATTATTTTTAACTGAAGGAATAGATCAAACCAGAGGGTGGTCTTATTCTCTATTAATGCAAAATGTAATATTAAAGAATGAACCTATTGCACCATTCAAATCTTTTCTATTTCAAGGACATGTATTAGACGAAAAAGGTAATAAAATGAGTAAAAGTGCTGGTAATGTAATTGAAGCCAATTTAATGCTTGAAAAGAACTCTGTAGATCTTGTTAGATTCTATTTTATCTGGAAATCATCGCCGATAGAAGCATTGAATTTCAGTCTAAAAGAAATGACCTCAAGACCATATCAAATCCTGAGTACACTTTACTATTTGCATATATATTTAAAACAAAATAGTATTCTTGATAATTTTGACAGAAGAGTTCATAACCTTAAATGGGTAATTAATAATAACTTATTAGAGACTCCAGAAAAATGGCTTCTTTCAGTATTACAAAATTTAATAAAAAATATAAATTTTTTATTTGAAAATTGCAGATTTCATGAAGCAACAAAAGCTATTGAAGAATTTATTATAAACAATGTCAGTCAAACTTACATACCACTTACAAGGAATTATATTTGGAACGATAATGTTGAGGAAATAAACAGAAGACTTACAATTTTTTCAATTCTAGATTATGTACTTGAGAAAATTGATATCATTCTTCATCCTATTTCTCCATTTCTTACAGAATATCTCTATTTGAATTGCTTTAGTAAAATAAAAAATGTGAAAGAGGGTGATGGTTCTTTCAAAGATAGTATACTTCTTTCTAAATGGCCTGAGTTAGAAACATCTTTAATTGATCAAGATCTTGAGAATATTTTTGAAAAAATAAAAACAATCATCTCTTTAGCAAATTCTGCAAGAATGAAAGCAAAAATTAAGCGAAGATGGCCTGTAACTGAAATGGTGATATGTTCTATTTTAGATAAAGAAACATTAACACAAGCCAATACTAATACTAATACTAATAATACTACTTCACAAGAATTTTACGATCATAATCAACTTGATACCGAGTTGTCTAAAAATGATATATCTGAAATATTGAAAAATCAACTGAACGTACAATCCTACAAGGTTAAACTAATTCATGCATCAAATAGAATGGAAAAAATTCTAGAAATGATCAATGTCCATCTCCCTATTTCACCTCTAGTTAGTATTATTCGCAAAAGTGTAGCCCCACAAGTTAAATCTGATATAGGTAAGGTTCTCTTAGAATTTGAAAAACTTGACAAAGTAGAGGTTCTTCATACTCTTAAAACAACTAAAAAATTTCGCCTAGTTTATGATGAGGCTTCTTCTTCTTTTATTGATCTATTTGAGAAAGATTTGGAAATCTCATTTTCAATTAAGGAAGGTTACGTTTATGCCGAAAAAGAAAATTTAATGATATTTATGTCTACAAATCGTGATCAAAACTTAATGACACAAGGTCTAGTCCGTGATTTGGCTAGGAACTTGCAACAATTGCGTAAAGAAAAATCATATAACCCGACTGAAATTCTATCAACTGCATATATTGCTGACTTGGAACAAGATGAGGTATCCTCTTTATCTTTACATACAAACGATTTAACTTATTTGGTTAGAGTTAAATCTCTAGTTTTATCTCAAGAAAAGAAGGAAGGTATTGAATACAAGATCATTGAAATTGATGGAAGAGAAATAAGTATATCAATAAATTAGGATTTTTCATTTTTTTTTATAAATCTAAGTTTGATATTTTCATTTGCAATTTCGATGTATTTGTTATCTATATCAGTACCTAAAAATTCTACATTTAAATTAATACATGCTAAAGCTGTAGTACCTATTCCAATAAATGGATCATAAATAACTGTATTTTTTCTTATACCATGTAATTTAATACACATAGATGGTAGTTTTTCAGGAAATGTTGCAGGATGAGGTCGTTTTTCTTGAATTGTATTATAAGGAATAAACCAGATATTTCCTCTATCCCTCTTATCTGTTTTCGCAGATTTCCATCTTTTTATATTTGATTTGTCTTGATATGTTACTCCTACAGCCAGTTTGTCAATCGCTATATCTCCTCTCTTGGTAAAGTGAAATATATATTCATGAAGATCACTTAGAAACCTCTGACTAATTATAGGTTTAAAATGCCCAATAGAGGAATCAGCTTTTATAAAGTTATTTTTTCCTATGTCCTCTACTTCGATTGATATTGATTTTATCCAATGGATTGTATTTTGTAATTTATACCCAGCTTCTATAAATTTACTACAAATTTCAAAAGGAAGCATATAGTCTGCAGGTCTTCCCCCTACATTGAGGAAAAATGATCCATCTTCTTTTAAAACCTGTAAGCTTTTGTGAGCGATTTTTTGTAACCATAAAAGATATTCATTTTTCTCTCTTTTATCATTATATCTAGAATATGGCTTGTTAATGTTATAAGGAGGTGATGTTATTATTGCATCAATTTTTATAAAATTTTCTTTTTTTAATTGATTCATAAATTCTATACAATCAATATTATAAATTTTATTTACATGAATCATTGATCCTAGTTCGTCCGTGGATTGCAACTGATTAACTTATAAGATTTGTGGATTAAATCTTTGAGAGACTTTATTATAATGAAGGTATATAATATAATTTACTTTTTAAT
Organism: Nitrososphaeraceae archaeon; assembly: GCA_025924135.1. Classification (GTDB taxonomy): domain Archaea; phylum Thermoproteota; class Nitrososphaeria; order Nitrososphaerales; family Nitrososphaeraceae; genus TH1177. The sequence continues at coordinate 6,992 of JAICEO010000108.1, forward strand.
TTATAACAAAAAATTTCATAAACTGAATTTTTCCCATTATCCTCCATTTATTTAATTTTATTAGCAAGGTCTAATAATGGGTAATTATTTATTGATTAGCGTGTCAGAAAATAATAATAAATTCGATTTCAGATATCTGAAATATAGTTCTCTTGAAGATATGTTCAAGATAATACTGTCCTCAGCTCAATCTGCTTTGGGTATTAGCTCATTGCTTTATTTTCTAAATTATAAGAACCAAAATCTTTTGTTTATATATAATAGTTCAATAGGGAGCAGTTTAATACACTATAATATATTGTCAAAAAAACCCTCAACCAAATTTATTCAGTTAAATAAACAAAGTGGAGAATATAAATACGTCGATGATGTAGGAAATGATTCTCACTCTCTATATATACCAATTCTGGAATTAGAGAATACAACATTGGAATTTCCAATTAATTAATTAATTAATTAATTAATTATTTTTTATTTATTTGTTCAGTTAATAAGATACATATAATTTTGTCTTGAGTTGTATTGAGT
>JAICEO010000109.1 GCA_025924135.1 Nitrososphaeraceae archaeon
ATTGACATTATTTTTTCCATTATTGATAAAAGTTAAACATTTCTCTTCAAGATTTTCTCCAGGAATTTTTATATAGTCAAAGAACATTTCAAGACGTCTACTATATTTTTTCTTTGTAACAGGAGACTTCATAGCATGTAAAAATAAGCTATAAGGGTCAATCCTTACATAATTATCATCCTGAAAATCATAATTATTGACATTATGATTTCCAGATTGTAATACCTCTACATTTGCTTGTTCCACCATATTTCTCACTTTTATATATGTTGGACTCCTATATTAGCACCGATATCGTTGCGGGCCCGTCGGGAGTTGAACCCGAGACAGCCGGATTTCTTCCATATAAGTTAAAAGTCCGGTACTCTACCTGGCTGAGCTACGGGCCCATAAGGTAATTACGATTCAGTGTAGTGTGTATTACTCACTATAAATATTAATCTGATCATTGACTATTATTAAATACCCTTGAAATTCATAGTATTAGTAAAAAAATAAAATAAAATTTTATCCTCAAAAGTGAGTATAGTATTATTATTTAATCTTTAGTTAAAAATTATGAAGAAATTCTAAAATATGCTCTTTGTATTTATAGATCATTATAATAATTAAATTAAATTATTTTATATTTTACTTTATATAAAGTAAAAGAATTCGGAATGAGGTTAAATAATAAATGAAAATAGGGTATCCTTGTATAAATTACTCAATTGGAAAAAAAACTGTATCCACATTTCGACTGGCCTCGTATACGAAAGAAAAATTAATTCAGTGTATAAGTTATAACCTTGCTACTCTTGTTGAAATCTTGAAATTTAATATAGCAAATAATTTCATGTTCTTTAGAATAAGTTCAGATTTGATTCCTTTTGCATCTCATCCAATTTGTAAATTTAATTGGAAAGAATATTTTAAATCTGAACTTATTAAAATTGGACAATTAATAAAACATAACAATATAAGAATATCTATGCATCCAGATCAATTTGTGATTATTAATGCTAAAAGTCAAGATATTGTTAATAAAAGTATTAGAGAACTTGAATATCATACAGATCTTTTGGATTTAATGGAACTTGATTATTCATCTAAGGTTCAAATACATATTGGAGGTGTTTATGGAGATAAAGAAAAGTCAAAAAAACAATTTATTTCTAATTATAAAACATTAATATCAGAAAATATAAAAAAAAGATTAGTTATTGAAAATGATGATCATCTCTACAGTTTAAAAGACTGTATTGAAATACATGAATATACAGGGATACCAGTTCTTTTTGATGTATTACATCATTTATGTTTTGACAACATTTTGCCTCTAGATATTGCTTTACAAACATCTAATAATACTTGGAATCGTAGTAAGGATGGTATAATGATGATTGATTATAGTGATCAGGAACTTAATCAAAGAAAAGGGAAACATTCTCATACTTTAAACATAAAACAATTTGAGAAATTTATTATCTCTGTTTCTAATATGGATTTAGATATCATGTTAGAAATAAAAGACAAAGAAAAAAGCGCTAAAAAAGCAATTGAAGTAATAAACAAAATTAATAGAATTTAAGGTATTTTATTTGTCCATATTTAATACAATATATTTACAATTGAATTAAACTTCTTTCTCAACACTAGATAGAAGATAATTGTATTGGTTTCTATAAAAATTTCTTCATTTTACTTATTAAATAAATAGATTGTAAATACAGTTAACTGATCCTATTATTCTAGTCTTTCTGGATTAAACATGATGATCGTCTAATTTTTCCTTTGATATAGCTACAACAAATGTAATGTCCTGTTTGTAGATAAGTTTTTACTGAAACTTTATAAAAACTAGTACGATATCAAACATCCATTGGAAAAATATGATCTTATAGTCATCGGAGCAGGTTCAGGATTAGACCTTGCTAATGCAGCTGCTCAAAAAGGGCTTACTGTAGCATTTATTGAAAAGGATAGAATGGGTGGCACCTGCTTAAATAGAGGATGTATACCATCCAAATTACTTATTCACAGCGCTGATGTAATTCAAACAATTAACAAGGCTACTCTATTTGGTATAAAGATTGATGGAATCTCTATAGATTACCAAAAAATTGTAAGTAGGGTAAATAGAATCACTGATTTTGACTCTGAAGAAATAAAGAAGAGATTACAACAATCAAAAAATCCAATACTCTTTACAGGAAAGTGTACTTTTATTGGATATAAAACAATTGAAATTGAAAAAATAGAAGAAAAGAGTAATAACGGTGGTAATGGTAAACAAATTATAACTGCAGAAAAAATTGTGATTGCAGCAGGAACTAGACCTCGTATTCCAACGATAAAAGGGCTTGTCAACTCAGGGTTTATCACAAGTGATGACGCTCTTCGTCTTCAGAAACAGCCACGCATTCTTACATTTGTTGGTGGAGGATATATAGCATGCGAACTTGCACATTTTTTTGGCAGCTTAGGAACTATTATTAACATAATAGAACGTAATGATTTTTTGATTCCTAATGAAGATGAAGAAATATCTCATAAATTCACAGAGATTTTTGCTAAAAAATATAATTTGTATCTTGGATTTGAGACAAAATTAGTTTTATCAAATAATAGTAATAATAACGATAACGATAAGAGATTTCATATAATAGCCGAGAATAAAGGTGGAAGAAAGATAAAACTGGAATCAGACCAATTACTTGTCTCTGTAGGTAGAATTCCTAATACCGATCTACTTAACCTAGAGAAAACGGGAGTAAAGAAAAATGAAAAAGGTTTTGTAGATGTCAATAAATATCTTGAAACAACTGCAAAAGGAATTTTTGCATTAGGAGATATTGTAGGTCGTTATCAATTCAAACATAATGCAAATCTTGAAGCGCAATATGTATATAATAATATTATATATCCCAATAGAAAACAATCTGTTAATTATACTGCTATGCCACATGCAATTTTTAGTTCACCACAAGTTGCAGGTGTTGGTTTCACAGAACAGAAATTAAAAAAGAAGAATATACCATATAAAAAATCTATATATCCATATATTAGTACAGGTATGGGAAAGGCATTAGAAGATAAAGATGGTTTTGTAAAATTTATAGTTGATAAAAATAATAGAAAGATCCTTGGATGTCATATTATTGGCACTGATGCTTCTATATTAATTCACGAAGTATTAGTGGCAATGCGAATAGGCGATGGTACAATAGATAGCATCACTAAAACGATACACATACATCCTGCACTTTCAGAAGTGGTTATTAGGGCAGCAGAGCAGATTTGACCAAACTATAGTTAAATAAATGCAACTGGAAAATATTTATAACAATAGATTATTTATTACGATTAAAGAAAAACAACATCTTTGATAAAATTTTATATTAACAAAATAATTTGTTAATATAGTTATTAGTTGCTTGTTTTTGCAATTTATATCTATACTTTGCATATTACAAATTAGACCTTCAATATTAAAATTTGATGATATATTCTATTGGATAATAATCTAAATTATATTCATATTATTCATAAAGTAAAAAAAGAAGAAGGAGAAGGAGAACATATAACAAATATTTTTCAAATTATTATTTGGATAAATAGTGATTAAGATTGAATATTTGATAAATATAAGAATTTACTGAAAATGATTATTCTCATTGTATTTATATTGAATCAATTGGATAAATAAACAAATAAATAATAATAATAATAATAATAATAAATTTGTTTTTATATTCTATAATATAACTATTATAAAATCAATTAAACTCTTTTATGTTTATATTTTATAGTATTTCCCTAGCAATTTCCATTCTTCAGTAGGAAATCCGCAAGACGTATGATTCTTTCTACAGTCTTCAGAACATAAAAATGTGTAACAATTATTACATCTTAGTTTTACATATTGAGTGTATGATTCTACTTCTATAGGTTTATTATGTTTTGAATTAGCACATAGTAGTTTCATTTCTTATTTCCTTAATATTTATGAAGAATTACGAAGATAAAAAGTAGGTTGTAACTGTTATTGTTTGTAGCTATAGAAAATTTGTTGCCAAATAGATTTATAGTGGAATCAACCAACTAATGCATCAACTCAGTAAATTGTAGAACAATTTACAAATTTATCGTCCTCTTGAAGATATAATAAAAAGATTTATTTCTATTATTTACCTAAATTAGATGAAAAACAAAACTGTAATTTTTTATATCTGTTAAGTTCCTTCTGTTACTATTATTAGAAAACAATTTGATGCAATTTCCTTTTTTCAATAAGTTAGAATGTTGAATTCAATTGAGCACTACCAAATAATACTGAAAATGGCTGACACCATATTAAAACATAATTGTATTTATTAAAATCTGTATCTAAAGGTATTTGGTAGTTCTGATTGCCAATATTTGCTTTGAGTCTTCCTAAATCTATGAAATCATTTGCTTGTTTATTACTAGACAAATAAAGATGAACATCCGGACCGTTAGTAGATTTAAAATCTTCTAATCGTAGTATTGGAGATCCAGTTGATAAGGTCAATATTTTCGCCTGTCCTTCTGCATTATGTATTCCATCGCCCACTCCTATAAAATTACCTATCAAACTTGTCTTTGGTGTACTTTGGTCAATATTCATAGCCATAGGTTCATTTATGGTAGTAGTATTTTGTTCTGCTGCTGTTCTCATTATCATATCTTTTTCTTCAACTGTCATATTTTTTGCAGCATCAAGTTTTTCATTCTCTGTCATTGCCATAAATTTGGCAAAATCTATTGATGATTTTTCATTTGCAAGTGAAGGAAAAGGTTCATTTATCTCTGTATTTATAAATAAAGGTGAAATAGTATATGTTCATACCGAGAAATATCCTAAGGGTGAAATTCGTGGACAAATAATGATGGCAAATTCAACTAGTGATAAAATGATGAAGATGGACAAATAATAAGGAATTAAGTTTTTTTATTTTTTAATTTACCTTTAATTTGAATTTGCTAGTTATATTTCATATCAACAAACAACATTGACAACAATGGTTATATTTTTTAGTTTTCTAAACGTTTAATATTCACTTGTTTACATAGAAAATCTCATTTCTACTTAATAAACTAATGTATAAAACTTAATACAAATTAGGAAAGTTGAAAATATATTTATTAAATTATAAATAAATAAAACACACAATAATAATTTTCTAAAATATGAGCAAGATAGAATTTTTAGTTATCAGGTGTATATTACAACTATTTCTCTAGGAAATTATTTATTGTTTACAGTTTGTTCGTTTGCTTATATCTAATAAATTTAACTGGTTAACTCATTATTATTCTTAAAAAGAGAGATTGTTTTTTTTAATTAGCCAACTGCAACCCTACCCGTCATCCATGGATGTATTGAACAATGATAACCAAATGTTCCTGGAGAATCAAACTTGTTATCCCATGCCATTCCTGGAGGTATTGGACCTGAATCAAAAAGAGGTGGTGCAGCACTACTTCCTTCTTCATTAGCAGTTACCGTGTGTTCTGTAATATCGTCATTTGTCCATGAAACTGTACTTCCCGATATAACATTAATTGCATTTGGAGCAAATGGTTCAAGATTGCCTTCATCCGGCGCTCCAGGTGTAATACTTACTGATTCTTGAGAAAATGCAACTATTGTTGGGTTAGATAAAATTCCAATAGTTAGTATGATGCTTGTCATTATTATTAAATTTGAGATTAAAACTTTCATAGTATGCGCTAGTGATGTTTCACATATATAAAAAACTATATCTAATTAATTTAACTTTTAATTTAAAATCATTTCAATTTCAACAATAACCATTTTTAATCTCTTCACCAATTAACGAGAATTAATCGACGAAAAATACTTGTTGTATTATTGAGTCTCTGAGTTACAATATTCTGCGTTTTTTATGTATCAGTCAAAAGTCCATCTAGAAAAATAGCATATACAGCCTGTACTTTATTCAATGTTGAGAAAAATATTATCTTATAATTGGAAAAGTGATTATGAAAAAAACATTCTTCTATTACTATAGATTATTTATTCTATTTAAAACATTTATTGAATTTTCTATCTAAAAATTATGTAAAAAATATTGCAATAGTTCTTTTAATTGATTGGTAGTTATTTCTATACGAGGAAAATGATAGAAATTGATAAAAAAATTAGATATATAAAATTTAATTTTATTTATACAGATTTTTATATGTTCTTTTTTTTAGGGTTTATATTTTTACTAAGTTTAGAAAGTGTTGTTTTCGAAAATGAAGGATATAATAGTAACAAAAATAATAATAATAATAATAATAATATCTTAAATATAGCATGGGCAAATGAAATCAATGGAACCAATAAACCAGATAATATTATAGGCACCCAAGGTAAGGATATTATTAAAGGACTAAATGGCAATGATACAATAACAGGAAAAGAAGCAGGAGATGACATTAGTGGAGGTAGTGGAGATGATATTATTTTTGGTAACGGAGGGAGAGACGTTTTAAGAGGAAAAGCAGGGAATGATCGAATTGAAGGTGAAAAAGGAAATGACAGATTATATGGTGATAGAGGAAATGATATACTAATAGGAGGTCCAGGAAATGATACATTTACTGGAGGATTTGGCAGAGATATATTCATATGCAGTACAGGAAACGACATAATAACAGACTTCAATATTACTCAAAATGACATAACTCCTGAGCAAAATGATTGTGAAAAAATAAGATACGACAATACGGATTATTATATTTCCTTCCAACAACAACAACAAGAATACGAACAACATGAACAAACAGAAGAGAGATCCGTCCATATAGAAAGTACCGCCAAAGCTGAGAAAGAGGAACAGAAAAAATCTGGTAGTAATAATGGCTTCTTTTTTGGTTTATTTAAATAAATATCGATTTGCAATCGTTGTTAGATAATTGATATTTTTTCATATATCGGTAAGTTTTATCTATTATTGAGATACATATATAATAAAAATAGAGAGTTTTATTAATTTAAATGAGAGATTATTTTTTCTTCTATTTTTTTAATAATAGAAAAAAGATTTATTCAAAGGAATCAGAAATAAGAAATTATAAGTTAATTAATTATATTCGCACCTAATCAAATTAATTATTATTAGTATTGTTGTTGTTGCTGTTCTCCTTGACCAGCCCTCTTTTCACCTATGACAAAATAACATTAAACAATATCTTTTTTTAGTTTTCTACCGCGCTGGCAATGAATTAGGTTTGTCAAACTGTTTTATCACTCTCTTTTCACATTCAGAACCTTCTGGTGGTCTCAAATCTTCACTAGCAACACAGGCATGATATCTATCTCCAATTTGTATTAAGCCGACATCTGTTTTTCTATCAAATGTAAATGTTCTCGTTATTGTACTATCATCACTTTTATCAAGTTCTGCTTGTACATCTTCTATAACTTCAGATTGTATTTGACCTTTTATCATGGCAGCAATTACTAGTTTTTTTGTATCTTTTTTA
>JAICEO010000110.1 GCA_025924135.1 Nitrososphaeraceae archaeon
ACAAAGACTATAATAATTTCAATGAAAGAGTAAATAACACCTTAAATCAACAACAAGATGCAATAAACAAGACACTTGATAACACTTTACACAATATAAAAAGAAGTACAGATGAAGCTAGACGAGAAATTCCACGATATACACAAAGGATTGCTGAATATCAAGAACAAACTATTCAAACCGTAAGAGATATTGCTTCTGACTATATCGAAGCACAAAAACAAGTAATGGCCTCTTTTCAATCACAAGTAGAAAGAAATAGTGGTGGCGTATGGGATTTGTATAATCCACAAAGAATCGCAGAAAATCATGCAGTAATGGTAAATAACTTTACAAGTTATCTGTTAAATACAAGCAATCTTATAAATAATGCTCTAGCATCAAATATTAGAGTATACAATACAGCACTTGAACAAACACGTGATAATCTAAAGGCTTTAGCAAAAACAAATACCAATTTCGTACAATCAGTTAATAGACAAAACTCAGACGTAATTACTAGCAGCAAGACCAACAACGAAAGATCAAAGAGGTTTTAAATTTTAAACCTAGTCTAGTAATCTTTTGTAATTTTTTGAGATTATAGGCTAAATAGTTTTATTTGTAATTATCAAGAATTATCATTTTGTATATTACTCATAGGTATTACTAGAAATATAAAATGACTTCTTAGGTTGAGGTAAAATGTAAGTGCTAGGTTATAAGCTACACAAATATCCACTGTTGAATGTTATCTAGAGATCTGATCACTAATTTTATTGGTTTTTATTTTCAAGACCTGTCGACATATCTCGATCCTCAGTTGGAATATCCTGTAACGTTTGATTAGTTACATTTTTTGGATCTATTGGTGTAATTCCTTTTTCCTGTGCAATGCTCTCATTTATTATAATATGTAATACAGTTATAGAGATTATTGTAAATAATATCACTACTAACATCTTGACTTTAGTATTACTTTTTTCTTCTTTCTCGAACATCTTCATTTATTAAGTGAGAAACATACTATATCATACCTTCTTAGAGATATACAAATTAAGTTCATCCAAACACATCAATTTACTCACATATTAATAAATTATTTTACTCGGAATCCTTAATTTTAGCCTTTAAGTAAAATAATTATGACTACTTCTAAAGAAAACATGCGTTTGATGAAAATATTGGATGATGCATGGAATTCCAAAGATTGGGGTACTTTCAATAAACTTCATGCTACGGATGTTAATGTATATTGGCCAGGTCAATCTGAACCTACTAGAGGAGTACATCAACATCAAAAAGAAGCCAAAATATTTTTTAATACATTTCCAGATAATCTAATTGAAAACGATCCATATATTGTAATTTTCGCTCAGAAGGATTGGACTTGTTCAATTGCTAATTTCAGTGGTACACATACAAACTCTATGACTGGTGAAAATGGAAAAACTATTCCTCCAACAAATAAAAAATTTCAGATAGAATTATGCACAGTAGCACATTGGAAAAAAGGACAAATAATTGAAGAGAGACTATTTTATGATTTGGTAGGACTAATGAGACAACTAGGTTGGATACAATAAATAAATAGAATATATTTATTAATAGTAGAAGTATACTTCTGCTGATCTACTTAGTATAATTCTGAAATTGTTTTAACCGAGATTAAACTAATATCTGAAAATAATTATATTATTACTTTCATCTTGTAATCTGAAAGAATCAGTTGTTAATATCTATAGATGGTAAAAACTTTTAACTTCCATTATTTTTATACTAAACTTTGAATGATTTTAAAGTCATTGAATCACAATTAGCAACTGCAATATTACATCTTAGTACTAATCGACTCTAAGTTTCAGGATATAATAATGGTAATGTAATCTACAACAAATCTTTAAATTCTGGATGCCTTTATAATTTAATTTTAATAATAAATAAATATTTTCACAATGGTAAGTTATTATATCCATTATATTTCATCTAAAAAAATGAGGATAAACCAAAGAGGAGTAATAGGAATTTTTGGAATTATCCTTGCAATAATTGCTACCCCTCTACTCATAATATCCTTAAAAAATCAAGAGTTTGTCTTTCTTTCGATATTATTATGGTTCTTTGGAGTATTAATACTTGTATGGTGGTTTAAACGTGAAAAAAGTTTAAATTTAAAATTTGCAATGGGCATAATATTTACAGGTCAAATTGTTATGTTTATTTTTGGGGAGAGTTATATAGATGACAATAATAATTTTATATTTAATAAATATTTTTTATTTAGTTTATTTTTAATTGTATTGGGATTGTTATATTTTCTTATAAAATCAAGAAAAAAATTTACAATTCGCCAGTACTTTAGTAGTGAAATTAAAAGTCAAATTTTAAAGAAACAAAATTACAAATGTGCTGGTTGTAAAAAATTCTTAAATGTATATGATTTTGACCATATAGACAATGACAGATCCAATAACAATTACAATAACTGTCAAGCATTATGTCCAATATGTCATGCATTAAAGACAAGAAAAATGAAAAAATAAATTAATACAGAAAATTATTTAGAATATAATAATTGAAAAGTTCCTAGTTATAAAATTTCCCTTATTTTATCAAACTTTTTAGTAAAATTTGAAATTAAAATTTTTCCTAATTTTTCATTAGGTTTTGTTCCATATGTAGTTTGGCGCATCTCTCCCTTGACATAGCATTATCCAAAGATTCTCTATTGCTTCATCAAGTTACATTAGCATACATCTAAATATTTAATCAATTTACCTAAATCTATGGAAGACGTAAATATGGCTAATAAAATTAAAATGTGGTTAAAGGATGAAGACGTTCATTATAATAAAATAGAAGATAATTCCACTGATTTACACATAACATTATGGTTTAGTAAAGACATTCGGTTAGAAGCAATTGTCTGGAATGATAAATTAACTATTTCATCAAACGTAATTTATTTTTCAGAAGATCTCAAAAATCTTTTGCTGGTAAACGAAAGTTATTGTGATGAACTAGATTTACTTTTACATCAACAGGTTGCCAATTTTGTTTTTTTGTATAGTAATGATGAATTAACTAATTTGGCTGGAGTACGTGTTTTTAAAGATATTTGGTCTGATTCTTTAACTAAAACATCATTTTTTGATACAATAGTCGCAGTTCAACATAGTATCTACATAGTAAAGATAAAGGAAAGAGAATGGGCTAAACTAAAAGTATAACATTATTTTTGTACCTTTATTTAGAATTTAATATATATTCAAATTTATAGATTTTTATTCTTCTACCAAATACACAAAGCCTGTTGGTAAATATTATATATTTTATATTGCGGTTTCTTTATGATAATTTAGGTATCTATACTTATTGATAAATCAAAGATCTTTGAGATCAATCATCATCATCATCACAACAACAACCAACAACAACAAGATGATGATGATGATGATGATGATAATAATAATAATAATAATAGTCATGCATAATGGCTAACTATACATCTCTAATCGAATTAAGAAGGTTAAAGAAGTAATCACTCATATTTCTTTCTTAACAATTATTAAATTTATAACTGGGTAAATATTATCGTATGCTGAAATTTTTTCCTTTAATGTTTTGAATTAGAGATTATGGATATAGCTTATGATTTTATTATTTTCTAGCTAGATGTAGAATGTTGAATATATTTCTATGATATCATTCAGATATGAAAAGTATTGTAACAGTGAGATATGGATCCTTTATTTAATAGGTTATATTATTATATATGATTTTTATGAAACTAAAAATAAATAATTTAATTGTTATGTCATGTTTCAAAATAAAATGATAGCCAAATATACAGCAATTATTGAACTAAAAGAGAAATTTGCTAAGAAGGTCATAACTTATGATTATTTAAATAATTTTGATACTATATGTGGTATAGATGTATCTTATAAGGATCGTAATGCTTTTTGTTCTGCTATAATAGTTGATAAAAATACATTAGAAATAATTGAAATAGAACATGAAAAAAGTACAATAGAATATCCATATATCCCAGTGGCTTTTTATTTCAAGAGAAGGAAAACCTTTACTAAAAACATTAAGATTATTGAAAAACTCTTATGATGTTCTTCTAATTGATGGTCAAGGAAACTTACATCCCAGAAAATTTGGATTGGCTTGCTATATAGACATAATACTTGACAAACCAACAATAGGTGTTGCTAAGAACTTATTATGTGGGTTAACTTTAGAAAATAATTACATAGAGTAGGATAAAGAAATTCTAGGATAGAAAGTTAGAAGGAACAATAAAAATGATATTTATATTAGTATAGGACATAAAATCAGTCTTGAAACTTCAGTTAACATCATAATAAAACTGACTAAAAAAAATGAATTTATGCCAGAACCTTTAAGAATTGCAGAAATCAATTCTAAACAATATAGAAACTTTAAATAGAAATGATGCAATTTATACATAAAGGTATACCAATTCTTTATATTATTTTTTATTTACCTTATAACTATATGATGCAGAATAACTCTAAAATATGTAGAGGGCTTCTAGTAAATAGATTTTTCCTAAGAATGCATGCATTTTAATTATCATTTTAATGGTTAATAAATGGTATTGTACCAAAATGGATTCCTCATAAGATTTAGTAAAAAAATAAGAAAAAAAAATTAAAAAAAATATGATAAATAATATGATAAATAATACATAAAATAAACTCAAGAATAAACGATGCAATCCAACACATTTAATACTCAATAGATATTTAATTTTTCATTCCTCTTCAATTGTTGATTCTATTATAAATATTAATTTGAATTTAATTCTAAATTGTTTAGGAAACCATTAAGATAAATATAAACTAGTGTAAATTTTGTAATTATTGAAGATACAAAAACAGCTATAAAAAGTTGCTTCTCATTTACTATAAATTAAGTTATATAAATGATCGTGCAATATCTAATCCATGTGCATTCGTCAAAATGCTTACTAAACTTAATACCCATAAATCACGGATTCGGAAATACTTTGAGGATTGAGTCTCTGGTGTCATAACTAGCAACTGCAAAATTTAGGATTTGGTTGTGACGATTGATAAATCCAAAGTTGGCCATGTAAACGATAATCTAGATATCATACAAATTGTTCCCTATTCAATATTTTTAAAAAGATTTTTCTCATTACTTTTTATTATCATTTTACCTAGGCAATCCTTTAATATTTAATTTATTTTATTTTTCTTTTTTTTCCAATATCCAACCAATAAGATGATTACTCCAATAAGAATTCCAAAAACTGAAAAAACATACGAATTAGTTATTATAAAACAATTTCTTTGCAAATCGACAGTTGTTTTGTTTTGAGGATCAATCTCTAGTGGTGAATTATAATATTCTGATAATTTTGTAAGACAGTTAAAACTTTGGAAATTTAAAAATAGGCTTAATACTGCACTTATTATTAACATAAACGAACCAATAGTATAATATCTATTTCTTCTCGAGGTAATCAAGTAAAATAATAATTTTAAAGATTTCAATTGTGAGTGAAATAATTTATATTCTCTAGTATTTAAAATTCATTCCAGATAGAAATGTCTTTTTATTCTTTTAACCCATTATGTATTAGAGTTCATGTGCAAAGAATATTGGACACAAAGAAAAGTTGCATGAAATTTATTCATTAAATTGTTTTAGTTGGTGTTTTTCGATAGCTGGCTGCTTTATTTTGTAGGTTATCAAAACAGTATCATTTACATTGTATGAACAATCAGATATCATTCTGGGAATTTGATCTTCTGCTTCAACAATACAATTACCTTCCTGCTTCATTTTTACCTCTGCCTCTTCTGTTATACTATCGCTAAATAGACTCGTTGCAGATGAGCCCAATATTGCCAATACTAAAGCAACTCCTGCAATAATGAATATAATTGTTAATTTACTAAAAGAAATATTATCAAAACTCATAATAATAAATTGCATGATAGAATAATATATTTGAATATGGCGTAAGTAAAATTATAAAATGAATTTAGTATAGTATTTAAAAAAACTAAATCAATAGATCTATTTATATGTCTAAGATGGAGTAATTGGAAAAGTTGGTTAAATCAAATACAACAAATAGCAAAGGGTTAGATTAGGATAAAAGTATTCAAATAATCGTAGAATTTATTGTTTCAAATAATGACCTTTTAGAGTTCTAAATAGAATTATTTAATGAATGTGCTATAGGCTTTATTAAGAACTTGAGTATATGAACTTAGTTAACTCCTCTTTAAATATAAAAAATTTTTATAATTTTTATATGAAAAAAAAACTAATTAATAAAAGAAATAAGAACAAAAATTTTCAAAAAAAAATTATAGTAGTTGGAATTTCACTTGCTGTTATTAGTTTAATTGTTTATGGTGGTATCAATTCTTTGAAGTCGTTAAATGGAAATTTTCTTTTATCTCCTCCGAGAAATTTTTTTATGAAGGCAACCTATTTGCCAACTGAAGGATACGCATACACTGGTCAATCAACAGGAACTGCCAAGATATTAAATAGTGGAGCAGGTAGTAATAGATTTGGACATGGTCCAACAATTACACTTAATCAAGGCAATGCATTATCACTTCATCTCATCAATGAAGATTCAGAAAAACATTCTAAACATAATTTAAATATAGATGAATTTAATGTTCATACCAAAGATTTAGGATATTTTCAAAGTCAAACAGTTACATTTACAGCAAATAAGACCGGAACTTTTAATTATTATTGTAATATTCATCCTGAGATGACTGGTAAAATAATAGTCAAAAGTCATGATAAATAAAAGAGGCAGGCATTTAAATATTGAATATTAACAATAAGAATAATACAATATTGAATGAAAGAAATAACATACTAAATATTATAGATAGCTTTATTGAACAGATAACCAAAATTAGAAGATTCTTTATAGGGGTTTCGATTTCATCAATTATTCTTGCTCCCATTGCTATTTCATTAGCGATATATCTTTTTACTCATCAATCCTTCTTTAGAATTGTAGAA
>JAICEO010000111.1 GCA_025924135.1 Nitrososphaeraceae archaeon
AAAGATTCGACTTTCAATCTTTGTAACATCTAGTATATCCTCAACAAGTTTTTGTAATCTGTATGCATTTCTTACTATGGTTTGAAAATATTCTTTAAGTGTTTCTGGTTTTAAATCATTTTCATCTTTATTTATAAATTTATTGTAAAGTAATTCACTAAGACCTATAATAGGCATAATAGGAGTTCTAAGTTCATGGGCTGCTACATTGATAAATTCTTTTTGCATTTTATCATGAACTTTTAGTTCTTCATTTGCTAATGCAATTTCTCTATTTGATTCTTGTAATTCTTTTGTTCTTTCCTTTACTTCATTATTAAGGATGCTATTCCATTTTATTAGGACTATTATCAGTGCAGTTATTGCAGCAATTATACCACCAATTAATGAGAACATTGTTAGCTTCTCTTCAAACAATACATTCTTAATTTCTGAATAAATTGTAGTAGTAGGAGTAACTATCTCAATAAAATATAAAGGCTTACCTTGAATAAGGACAGGAGCATTAGTAGTTAATCGTTCGCCTCTTCCATAATCATAAATTGCATGTCCTGGAATACCTTGTAATAGATTTTGTGTAAGATTCATCAAAATGGGATTATGATTAGTAAAGTTTTGTACAAATTCACCAAAAAAATTCTTACCCACCAAACTTTTATCTGCACCAACAGCAAGTAAAGTTCCTTTCTTATCAAAGACAACTAAGAATTGAGAATTAATATCTTGTGTATTTCCATAAAGTGAAAAAAAAGATTCGGTAGGTATTTTTACACCAACTATTCCCATAAATTCTCCACTACTACTATTTACTATTGGAACAGCTAATGCAATTCTTTCTATAGTATCAATTCCCTTAAATCCATCTGAAAAAACTGGTTTTAGAGTGTTTCTTGTCTCTTGTATATAATCTCTAAATGAAAGATCTATATTTATAAAACGTCTTGTACCTTCTGAAACGATTTCATAACTAACAATATCATCTTTATCTGCAATGAATATGGTATCTACTTTTGTGACATTATTAACTTCAGAAAATTTTTCTTGCATCATCTTATCAATCCTATCGCCATAAAGAAGACCTTGCTGTAAAAGACTGGAATCTGCAATTCCTTGAAGTATCGATTTAATTAATTTAAGATCTGAGCTAATATGTTCAGATACCGCTAGAGTAGATTCTATTTGACGATCTTTGTATTGAGTAAATATACTATTTTTAACATTTTGTTCTGTTATATTCTGTTGATAAAAAAATAAACTAAATGAAGAAATTATTATAACAACCACAGAGATAATTCCTATTTCCTTTCTCTTTTTAAAGAAGAAATTTCTATCATATATCATTTCTTCTTCTTTTCCATCTACTCACTAAGAATATTGTAGAGAGAGAAATATATAAGATTCTTTTTTTTTAATAATTTAATTCTTATTAGGTCCATCTACAATAGGATCATATCTTTCTGGTACAACGATCTTTCTATTAATTATATCTTCTTTAAGATGATTGAATTTTATTTTTAAATTGTCTGGTATACTACCCTCTAAATCATGAAATGGTGCTATATAGAGTATCCCGTCACCGGGGGCTCCCTTGTAAGGTTCCAATCCAGGTTTGAATATTTGTCCACTAAAATTACCATGTTGAATCATTTTAATAACTTGATCAAATGTCTTTTCTACATCTAATACAAAGGAAGTAAGAACAGTATTGGGAGCTAGTTTATGTTGATCAGAAATAGCACCAAATACAAATATCTTTTTTTCTTTGGCTGCTTCTATAACACCCAAACCAGATGTATCTGCTACCTGTAACAAAAAGTCGGCACCATCACCGATTTGATATAAAGCAGCTTCTTTTCCTTTAGATGGATTATCCCAATCATCTAAATATGTTGCTAATACTGTTATGTTATTATTTATATCATGAGCGCCTTGCTTATAACCTTCATAAATATTAATTAGATTGGGGTATTTTTCTCCTCCTACAAATCCAATAACATTTGTTTTAGACATCATTGCTGCCAGTGCTCCTAATAGATATGTTGCTTCTTGTTGCATTGGAAAAATAGAAGCTACATTAGTAGCTTTTACAAGTCCTGTAAAAATTACAAAATTGATATGAGGAAAGTCTTTGGCTACTTTTATAGCAGGTGTTCCCCATTCAAAACCATGAGCTATAATCAGATCATAACCAGCATTAGCATATTCTCTTAATATAATCTCGATATCTGGAATAGCTACATTTTCTTTAAAATCAATATCATACCCATATTTTATCTCTAAGGCATGTGCTGCATTATATGCAAAAGCACCCCAACCTGTATCACTAAATAATCCATCAGTTAGTAATGCTATTTTGAGATCCTTTATATTAGAATTATTTTTCTCATATAATTCATGAGTAGTTGTTGTTGTTTGTTCAATAGTGTTTATATCAGAAAAAGCGTATGAGGATGAACTAAGTAGTAATGGTCCACTTACTAATGTAATTGCTATAGTGAGAATGAAAAGACATTTCTTCTCCTTTTCTTTGAATATCATAAAAACCCTTAAAAATTATTATTTAATAAACTATTAAAATTATCTATACCTCTTTGTGTATTTTTACTTTTAATACATCTATATAATATTTAATAATTGAAAATAAAGTCATAGCCTGTACATTATTACTGATGCAAATAATATTGTTATTCCGGTCAGACTATGACAAGATTGAGATGATTTTTTTATTTTTCTATATTGATCTTGCGAATTAGATCAAGAATATCTGATAAAATTACCATTAGTATTTGTGAAAATATTTATATGTATAAATAATAGTAAAATATCATTATTATTATTATAATAATATTATTCTCTAACTATCTTTCTATATTGCTAATGTACTTAATTTATTCATTAATTAAAATGCCAATATTAAAAATCCCTAGTCTGTAAATGTACGCATAAGATCATGACAAAGTAGACACATATATATAACCATACACAGACTCAGTTATGATTGGTACCGCCACTGTAGCTAATTGTAATATTAGTCATATGGAAGGTATTTAAAAATCAGTAAACAAGCTTAACGATCAATTAATATATAAATTAATTGTCATAGCCTGAACTAACAAGCAAGCACCTATAATCCATTTATAGATACATCTAGATACCTGCTACCGTTATTATTATTGTCCAGATTATGACAAAATGCATGATGGCTGATTTTCCATTTGTGGAGATTTTTGTTTTGAAGAGATGGCAATTTCATTCATAGTGTATATTGTATTTATAAATTCTTTAAATCTATGTTGAGACTTTCACAAATCTATTCTTTTATTTCATCAAAAAATTAAATTTTTTTGTTATCATTTCAATAAAAAAAATTGATAAGTTCTAATAATAATCTTGTTTATCGGGGGTTTAGCCTTACTCTAAAGATTTGATGACTTACTGGGGTTCCCAAATAGGTGGATTGTATTGATGTCAGGGATTTTATTTTTATCTTTCGTCATATACGCTTGTAGAAAATCATAAGCATCATCTTTTGAGTCGCAACTATCTATAGTCCCAATAATTACAAAATAATATGATTTTTTATTGTCCAGATATTGTAAAGGCTAAAAATTTAATTATAAACTTTTTGGTCTATCTTTTAGTAATCCTGCAATTATGGTAAAGTAAATAATAATTTATTTTTAATACATTTAATTTTTTAGACGCCGAAAAAATTACTTTATGACATCATTTTAATCTAGAAAGATTAGAAATCTGTATAAGTTCCTTATTAAATTCGACTTAGGGAAAGTTATTATGCTTTGTAATTTAGGTGGTCCTCTCTTGTTCCAGTCTGGATATCTCCTTTTTTGTTGGTCTAGTGTCTAATGGTATATTACCATGAAGTTTCTTTAGGATAGAGGGAAGAATTTATGGGAAAATATCAAGTCTTTCTCAGAAACTAAGTCTAAATTTATCATACTCAATAACAATAATTATTATGATCAATGAAAAAAACATCCTAATAAGTGATGATGGTATTGTTGAAACTTCTCTAAAATATAAGAAATGGTTAGAAGCAGAACAGGAGGAAGAAGAAGGCTTCAATCTAACTCTAATAAATGATCCAGAGTTGACAGAACAAAATTTTAAAACAGGTAATTATGATCTTGTTCTTATTGGTTTTAGGATGTCCATCGTAGATGGCTTTCTATTACAAGTTACAAGAGATATCAAAAAAGACAGATAATATATCAAAAAGATTTAGAATATGTTTTATGACTGCATCAAGAATAAATTATGAAGTCCTCGGCAGAGATTCATCCAGAATTTGGAGAAGAATGCTACGTTTGCAAAAAGTTGACAAGAAGTTTTTATAAAACGTGTTTATTCTCTAATACATTTATCTAAATAGAGGGATAGAGATCCTAAGACTGACCTTATTGATTTATTAGTATATATTGATATACATTAAGTCCCTGAAGGTAAAGGAAAAGACTTGTTCTCTATCTTTATTATCCGAATTTATGCGTTATCTCAGAATATATTGTTACGTAATTTTTTCTTATTTTGTTTGTTTGTTTGTATTATATGTATTTATTTATTTATATCGTCTTTCTGATTCTTTAATTGGGTAATCATTTGCACTCATATCGCGAATTCTCATTAAACCGCTATCTTCAAATTCCCAATGTTCATTTCCATGGGTTCGCATCCATTGACTTGGATTATCCGCATCTCTCCATTCATATTCAAAACGTACAGAAATTCGATTTTTGTTATAACACCAAAGTTCTTTCATGAGACGATAATCTAATTCCTTAGCCCATTTTCTTCTTAAAAATGCTATAATTGCTTCTCTACCCTCAAAAAACTCAGTACGGTTACGCCATCGTGAATCTACAGTATATGCTTGTGCTACAAGTTCAGGGTTATGAGTGTTCCAAGCGTCTTGACCTGCTTTGACCTTTGCTTTCGCTGTTTCTTCATTAAAGGGAGGTTTGATGTCAGTAGGTTCCATGCTTATTTCTATAAGAATTATAATAATTGTTTATAAATTAAGTTTTGTAATTGAACACAATTAAACTCAGTTATATTATAGAAAAACAAAAGTTCTATAGCTTTTTTTGCGAGTATTAGTAGATAATAATTATACAAACATAGTAGAAAGTAGTAGGATTCAAATTAACAAGAAAACAAACTTTTTTGTCTAGCTGATTTAATTACAAAAATTTTATTATAAAAGAAGAGAATAATAAAATGCAGCATAATGATATAATAGAGATTAAAGCAGCAACAACAACGAGAAGAAGAATTCAACCTCTTATTAGAAGAATCTATGAATATGAGGAAAACATAGAAGTTTGGATTGCAACAAATTCAAACCCCGAAAGAGAAGACATTTACCCAATTTCCACCATAGAACAGATAGAACTGTCATATGAGTTAGAGAATATAGAAAGCAAGAAAGTAGGAAAATGAAGAAAAGGAAGTTGGATAACTTGTCACAAATATATTTATTTTATAAGAACAACAACAAAGAAGGTATTAAAGGAGAAAAATAAAAATTAAAAGATTATGATAATTAGAATTAATTATTATTTGTTTTTCTATTTAGTATGACAATTCTCTTTTATGATTCCATAACTAAAGTAGCAGTTTCTATTTCTTTTTGTTGTCGATTTTACTTAAATAGAGTTAATTTAAAAATAATCCTGACATATCTGTAAAGAGCTAATTATGTGTATATTCTTAATCAATTTATATATATGAATATCCATGAGCTTATTTTGACTAATCAAACATCTTACTATCCGATCTCCCAGTTAGAAAAATCAGTTACAGCTCTTCCCAATTGCTTTTCTAACTTTTGAATTCTTCTAGCATACATTTTGATTTTATCATCTTCATTCTTTGCTTTTACAATTGTAAATCCTAGCCAATATTTATTGAGAGCTCCATATGTCTGATTTGTATAATATAATGATGGGAATATATCATAATATTTCTGACCTTTTTCTCATGTTCTACTGGATCCCATTTTCTTTTTCTGTTAATCCATTTGTTAAAACTATACCGAAATCGATGATATTTCATAATGTAATTATTAGTTATAAAAGCTTAAAGTTTTTAGTTTTTTAATAATAGCTAGCTGTATATGTATCCATCATTAAGAAATATTATTTTATAACTTTTTCATTTTTATTTTTGAATTAATGTATGATTTGATATATTATATCAGAAAAAATGTGATATTCTAGATTGTTATGACATAATTATAGTGTATGTTGATTATGTAACTTAGGTTATTGTAACGAGAGATCACGATTTTATTGATATTCATAATATTTATGACTAGGACTATAAGATATATTATTTAATTATTTTTTTCTAATATTTCTACTATAAACATCTTCTTTAATTTATAAAATAATTTAAATTAAGAAAATTTTGTATAACATGTAAAGTAAAAGTATTATTTATTATAATAGATTTATCAATACTACTATATGATTTATTTTGAGATATATAGTTGTTAATTACACTAGTTATTCCTATAGTAAGAAAAGACATAAAATGTTTTAAATAGAGATACGTATTAATACTATATGAAAGAAGATTATAGTCTAATAAAAAAGTATCATAATTTTCTAATATATTTATTTTCTTCTTTTTTTCCTCAACATAATAATATTATCAAAATAACTATCACTATTAATTCTAAACATTTCCTTAATTTAAAAAAATTGCATATTTTTTCACAAAACAATGAAAGATCGACAGAGAAGGAATATAATTATAATGTGACTAAGAATGAATCTCAATTACGTTATTCATATAAATGAAAATTTAGAAACAATAGAAAATGTTAAAGCAAATAATTAAATTAAATTCAAACTATTTAAATTTTATTTTAATTTTCTTAGCTCTAAGTATTGCTTTTTCACTTGTA
>JAICEO010000112.1 GCA_025924135.1 Nitrososphaeraceae archaeon
CTGTGTTAATGGTTATAGTGGCAAATAAAACCACAGGAACATTAACAGATTTTGCAAGTGAAGAAATTAACCAACATAGAATAATATATCCTGATTTTAATCTTTTAAAGTTGGGGAATGTCAATCTAGGTGATAATCCTGGATATAATTTTATCTTCAATGCTTCTGATGTAAATGGCAAATTCCACGCTGCACAGATATGGACTATTAAAGATAATAAATTATTTTTACTTGTAAATACAGTAAGTGAAGATCTATATAATTTAACTTGGCCGACTATACAGAGAATGATAGATTCATTTGAAATTGTAAATTAGTACTATTAATTCAATTGACAGTTATTTTTTGAATCAGGAAATTAAAATATTAGTTTCGTCTTTTAATTCTAAAAAACTAATAAATAATATAAAAAATTATGAGAATGCTACCAAGATTTTTATTAAAATATATACAAAAGGTTAAGTTTGAGTTTATTTGAAATGTAGATGAAAAGAAAAAATACCAATAATTTTATAATAAAAAATTCTCTTCATAAACTACAATTAAGTACTAAATAGTTTATTGCTACAACAGAATATTCAATTTTTTAGTGTTAGTAATAGTTGCAGTAATATAACATACTGTTAATTATAAATCATTAGAAACCATCAACGACGAAGGAAATAAAACTTTTGTTCATTTGTAAATGAATTATAGTATATGCGTCTGATGGAATCTATCAAAACAACAATATTTCTAAATATAGCGAATACTCTAACAAAAATATTGTTATTGCTGCAATAATAACAGCAATTTCAGAGTATTTATTTATTGTAAATTATGTATCAATACTATATAGGTCAGATTATTTACTTCTTAATCTTTTCTCTGTTGTTATCTTTAGCATAGGTATCATTATTAATTGCAATGTAGCGATAAAAAACAAAACATATTCAATTAGAGCCCAAATTGGCCAGTTAGTGATTCTAAATATTGATTGTTATTAATCTTTAGTATTGGTTTGTAATAATTCTCCAATTTCATTATGCATTTTTAGAAAATTTAGTCCTTTTTCTGTAGTCTTGAATGTTTGAGTTCCATCAATATATACTAGTAGGTTATTTTCTATCAATATAGTTAGACATTCTTTTAATTGGTTATAACTTAGAAAAGCTTTGTACATAATTTTTGTCTTGGTTGCTCCTCCATTTGCAGCGTCCAGTATATTACTCACTATTTCTGTTTTACTTCTATTTTTCATTTATATTACAACCTCAAAATACATAATTCTGTCTAGTTATAATTTGTAAGCCATCATATATATCGGTTTTCGTTACTATCCTATTATAAATAACATATAATTCGTTTCATGAATATAGATATACTTTTACGATGAACCATAACTATAGTCTTCTAAAAACTTAATAACAATAGAAAATGTATTAGCCAATCTTGTATATTGTCATAATTTTAACATTATAGAGAAGTGCAGAACTAGAATGTATTGATATGCAATGATGATATACTTATGATCAAATTATTGGGTGTTTGCAATTTCAAAGAATGACATATGTTAATATTATGTTTATCTTGTATAATACCACAATTACATATATATTTTGTAGCATGCCTTATAAAAGTACATAGAATACATTTACAATAGATAATAAAAATACTAGATTTATAGTGATTGGCTTTAACTAATCTATATTATAGCTAGAAATGAAAAGGTGCCTATTTTATTATATCAGATAATTCAAAAGAAAAGACTTATTTCTTTATTATTTAGTTAACTCTTGATTTATTCTATTTTATTTTATTGATTATACAAACAATCTTAATATGACCTTTTGTTATTAATTTAACGAGTGAGCAATAATGAAAAGGGAATACCAGATAAATCATCTGATAAATTTCAAAAAATAAAAGATTATGGAATTCCACTGGGAGTTATGGCTGTGTCACTTGTTATAATTTATATATTATGGGCTTCCTTCGGATATATAGGACCTTCATTTTCTAATCAAGTGTTATCAAATCAGCAAGAAACACTTCGTGAAAAATATAATCTGCCTTCTTCAGAAGGTGAGGATAATAGTATTACTAGTGAAATTCCTCCTTCCCTTCGTGAGGTAATGGAGTCAAATAGAACACCGACTTCCACATCACAAAATAGCCAAGCTACAACGACAACACAATCATCAACAAATACTACTATGCCTGGATCCTCAGAAAATGTTACATCGGGATCAACTCAAGGAGTACAATCAACAGTAACAGCAGGAGGAGGTGTTACCTTGACAATCCTTGAAGGTTCATCAATACAGGGGAGCCCAGACTATGATCCAGATGAATTAAAGGTCAAAAAAGGTGATAAAATAACAGTTAACAATGCAGATACTATGCCTCATACTGTAACTAATGGCGAAAGTGGATCAGACCCTAATTCTGGCAAACTTTTCGACACCAGTATAATAAATGGTGGTGACTCGGCCGAAATAGATACAGCAGCTGTTGATGCAGGAGAACACCCCTACTATTGCATGGTACATCCATACATGACAGGAACTTTAACAATCGAATAATTTAAAAATATATTATATTTTCAAATCGAAATTTTTTTATACATTTTTTAGTAAGATAAACGTTAAAAGCATAGAATACAACAAAGTATGGTATTTGCTAAATTTTAACTAATACAAATACTAATTTTAATTATATCAAAAAGTCCAACAATCCCCTTAGGAAAATCTTGTTTAGGTAGATGTTCAAGTGCCAGTTTTTATTTTTACTTTTTTATATCAATGTATTTCTTCAATTAATTTTCTTTAATAAATTATATCTTTATATTTAAAGATAAGAGATTAATAAAACAATAAGACTAATGCATTATATTATTACTTATGACAAATCTGGAGTTAAACAACAGAAACAAATTTCTCAAACAGACTTACAAAACGGATATCAAATATGGTTGGATTTAGAAAATCCTACGTCTGAAGAAATTTCTAATATTCAAGAAATATTTGCTATTGATGCTAATATTTTAAAACAATATTCTAGTGGCGTAAAAAAACCACAAATACGCATTTTAGAAAATTATATATTTACTATACTCTTAAACATAAAGTTTAAAACATTACAGACATTAGAAACAGAAGCGGTTTACCTCTTTTTTGGCAAGAATTGGTTAATAACAATTCATTCATCTCAAATTAATCTTAAAGAGAAGACACGACAAATATTTGAAAATGATAAAATGGTAACTGAATCAACAATTGACATCTTATATTACAATATCCTGACAATAATTGTCGAAGAATATGAACAAGTACTTACTGCAATAGAAATAGCGATGACTGATTTAGAAGAAAAATCTCTGTATCAACCTTCAAAGAAAATATTAGTAAATCTGGAGGGATTATCGCGCCAATTAATTATTCTCAGAAGGTATTTCTGGAAAATAAGAGAGATTTTTAATTTTTTACTTTATTCACAAAAGGAGTCAGAAGATAAAAACCAAAAACATACAAAATATTTAAAAATTATCTATGATAATGTAAATGAATTATTAGATTTGATTGAATCCCATAAGGACACAATTAACTCTATAAGAGAACTTTACATTGCTTATGTATCATTGCAAATGAATGATACCATAAAAACATTAACAATATTTTCTGTTATACTTTTGCCTTTAACATTTATTACTGGTTTTTATGGAATGAATGGAATTGATTTAACTAATTTCTTTAGTTTGCCCTCTGGCTTAATTATGGTTTTAGTTATTATGGGAATAATCCTTGCAGTATTAATTATATTTTTTAGAAAAAAGCAATGGATATCTCAAAGAGAATATTATGATATTGAAAAAGATATAAAAAAAGGAAAAAAGGATAAGACAATTAATACTTCTAACTAGATACAGTTAACACCTACTTAAATTCAACATATGAATATGGTCAAAGACGAATACAAACTTCTTAAAATAACTATAAAAAAGCAAATATTTTTGACAAATAAAATATAATTTGTTTTAGAGGGTGTTTATACATTCAAGACATTGTTTACAAATGTCTCATGTTTTTCTTTAAGTCCAACATTTCTTGCTAATTAATTGCCATTTTTAAATAATACTAATGAAGTTAGAGTGAATATTGTCTTTATTTCCCATTTCTTGATTTTGATCAACATTAAGTTTGAACACTTTTGCTTTTCCTTCCAGCGAGAGCTAATTGCTCTAGTTGTACTTACTATTCCGCAAGGACCAACACCATTCCGCCTAAAAATCAATTAAAACTGATGCCTAATAATTGGTTGAAAAGCTAGTTCTTTCTTGATAGGATAATATTCGATTCGATAGGATGTCTCAATTGAAAAATTACTTTCCCTATTAATCATTTTTTCACCATCTCTTTAAGTCTTATTGATAAGGCTTTTGGATTATTACCTTATATCAAAGTAAAAAAGGTTAAATCTTGTTTGTTTATCATATCATATTTTTAAAATTAAAATTGTAAATTTTTTACTATTATTTCAAAATATCATTTATAAGACCAGCATTTTAAGATTTTAGACAGATTTGTTTGTATATTTTGATTTTCTTCGTATGATTCAATAAATAATACATACATTAGTGATTATTTTAAAAAAAGGGAAAAATTCAGTTTAAAATAATTCCTAATTTATTTACTTAGTTAGGTATTTTATTAAAATCCTTATGATTTATAGGATATATCAATAAATTATATTTTATTCCGATATTACAAATTGATTCTATAATTTTTGTAGAATAACTAAAAGCTTTGGATATATTCAATAAGTTATCATCATTTGTTTCTATTATGATATTATTGTTGGATAAATAGACTACTATTTCTATAAAATTTTCTATTTCTTTCCATTTCAATTGATATCCTTTAATATTTTGAATGATCCCGATCCATCTTAAGCTACCAAAATATTTACCTACTAATTTCTGAACTATTTGTTCATTAGAGATTTGAAAAGGAACAGTTACTTGAATGATTTGTGTATATTTTGTTTTATTATTTCTTTCAACATTTAATATGCTCTTTAACTTTGAAAAAATAAATTTCTCTTTTTTATTGAAATTATATCCCAATTTTGTTTTATTAATTAATCCCAATTCTTTTAATCGTTTCAAAGATCTTGATAATTTTTCTTGATGTAAATTAGATCGAATCTTTAATCCATTAAATGTAAACGTGGCTATTGTGTTTTCATCTCCATTATCCAGTAAAATTTCTAGAATATCTATGTCAGTCTGACGAAGATCATTAACAGATATAAAATCGTCTTCATAAAATTTCTGACTGTTTAATGATTCTAGTAAGATAGAATTATTGTAATTATTTATATTATTTAGATTTTTATCTTTTTTATTACTTTGTTTTTTTAAATCACATATCATACTAACTATATTAATGTAAGTATATATATATTGGTAAGTAACATATAATATAGTAACTTACTATTTATTAAGTAAAAGATAACTAATAAATTATTTACTATATTGAAATAAAAAAAAGGATTATGGTTGATTCTCTAATGTTACTGAGAAAGTAAGTCATCTACCATATATATTTACAGATAATCAAGTTTGCTTATTTACATTCTTATTTTTGATTCTAGATTAAAGCTCTGTTATTTCTTCTATCCTCTTTTCATTAATTACCTCGATAATATCTCCAGGTTTCCTGAATCTGATGCCAAGATTGGACTAACCTAATGATGTTGCCACATATATCTTTGATGATAATTAGGGGGAAAATAATTCTATACAAAGCGATTAGTGAGAAAATATCAATACAACTAATCAATATCAATAGGAAATCATTAACACAATTCAATCAATAACTATAAACAGCTCTAGAATTGCAAAAAATATTGTTAATCCGATAAATTTTTTATAAAGTAACTAAATTAGAAGATGTTTTCTAAATAGAATATTTAAAAGAACATTCCAATTGATATAATACTTCAGGTATTCAATGAAAGATTAAATTTATTCAATTTGCTGGAGCACTTTGAGTTCCTATATCAGTATCCTTCCTGATTTCTTTTTTTATTCTATCTGAAACTTGCTCTTCATCTTCCTCTCCAGATTTTCCAACAATATTTGATTCATCATCACTATATTCATTTTCTCCTTTACTATCAATTGATGACATTTTAATCTTATTATAGAATAATCTATTTTTAACTTTTTAATTGCTTCTTATATAACTATTCTAAGGAACTACTGAGAACATTCATTGTAATGTAGTTTTAAATGGAAATCTTATATAAGTATGATGGTATATAATGTCTACTATGAAATTTTATATAGTATAATGGGACATTTATATCTCCTAGAAGGATTATACAAAAAGCCACGTCTGAAAAATGAATTCATTATCAAATATTACAGTCATATAATTTTGCTTTATTTAGTTATTACTAATATATTACAATCATATTTTTCATTCAATAGGAATGAATAAATTCCTAATATCTTCTAAAAACCTTGAGAAACACTGGTCTTCTATCTCAAAAAATTATCTTCATTTTCTAATCAATAGACCGAAACCACTTATCTAATTTAATCTATTTGAGATTTCTGATTCTACTTGATTAACATTTTATTTACTGTTCATCTTCTTTTAGTTTCTTAAATATTTAAGACGTTTGTAATGAATTAGTTATTATTAGAAACATGGATACTGTTGATTGTATAGCAACTAAGCTTGACATAAGAGAATATAGTAAACAAAAAGTACCTATAGAAATAAGAGAAAAGATACTTGAAGCAGCTAGACTAACAGGTACAGGTCTTAACACTCAGCACTGGCGCTTTATAGTTGTAGAAGATAAAGACAATCTCAGTAAACTGGCAGAAGATAGTACAAGCGGAAAATGGGTGGCAAATGCA
>JAICEO010000113.1 GCA_025924135.1 Nitrososphaeraceae archaeon
TGTTTGTAGCCTCATTTTGATTTATCCATGGGTCAAGATTTGGCAATTTTTACAACATACACAAAAAAGATGGTTATTTATCAATTTAATAGATACATTAAGAGAGGGAGAGAGGGTATTCTAGAGTGATAAAGCTACAATCTAAGTAATTGAAATTATAAAAAAATAAAAAGATAGTTTCTATCCCTTATTTATCAAGTTATAATGAAATTAACTAATATACACTCATCCATAGTAGTCAATATTATTCATTCATAACATTATAAAATTGAGAGAATATTCTACAAAATATAGACAAATTAAATAGTATTAATCCTACTTGGTAACAATTCTCCAAGTTCATTATGCATCTTTAGAAAATTTAGTCCTTTTTCTGTAGTTTTGAATGTTTGAGTTCCATCCAGATATTCTATTAAGTTGTTTTCTATCAAAATAGTTAGATATTCCTTTAATTGATTATAACTTATATACGCTTTATACATAAGTTTTGTCTTGGTTGTTCCTCCTCCATTTGCGGCGTCTAGTATATTACTCACTATTTCCGTTCTACTTCTATATTTCATATTAGTACATAGGCAATAAATTATTTTAACAGGAACTTTCGAAATATCAAATACCTATGAACACTTAAGATTTAACGTATTATTCTTAATAAATGCAAGCTATATGTCAAATTTCTTATCATAGAAAAGTTAAATGCTTATATAATTTTTAGCTTTAACTTTTATAATGAATTTCCTATCACTCTTAGTAGATATCTTTGTGGGTCGACTATTTTTAAAAATGCTATTATGGCCTTTTGGCTATAGAGATTAGCATCACAATATTTTTTTTAATAAGCGATTAGTTAGAGTTCACAAAAATAGACAACAAACGGTCAGGTATATTTTATAAAAAAAGGAAACTTGAAGAAGAATTCTGGTATAAACTTAACGCGGAATATTTAATAAAATTTCTTTTTTTACATTTTCAAACATAATAAATTTCTAATAATAAAAGCTATATACTATGTGTAGTAGTATCTTTACCATAGACTCTTATCTTAGCATCGCTTTTCTTATTATTCTTTATATTCCTTATGTGGAAAATTTTATTTGCATGTACCTAAGTTTCTATATTCTTATTTTTCTTACTACTTAATATTATTGGAAAACCAAAAAGTAAAAGTAGTAAACCAATCAATGGAACAAATACTCGAATAGAATTCTCGGTTATGGTTATAATTAATGGAATTACTAACATAACAGCACCTAACACCATAAAGATTATTCCTATTCTTGTCTGTTCCAATAATTTTCTTTATTTCACATATTCTATAAACATTCAACGAATTTTCAATATTAATATTTTAATAAAAATTAGCTACGGAAAATTACAATAATAAGGCACGAATCAAATTGAATAATCTAATTTAATAATACTATGTTAGTAAGTGTTGTTAAGCCCTTCAATTATATTCATCAGATTTAAAAATACAATGCACAAATCAGCAAAACTCTTGGTTTATTCATGATGAGCTCATTGATAATGTTAGTACCGTTTGCTAACATATGGAAATAGTTCTTATAGCACATACCAAACTGAGGATAAGAAATATGAGTGTAGAACAAGTCCATTTGAAGGCTTTTTCGTAAGTTGAGTAGAATTCTGTAAACATGTAAAATTTGACATGGACGATAAAAAGACAACAGTAGGCGATAACCTAAATAAGTAGTTTTATTTGTTCACGCAAAAAATAAAAATATGATTAATGATTTACTATGAATCCCCTTTTACCTTTGCTAAATAAATCTTCTTCAGCCATTGTTTATAAACTAAAGCAAGATTATAGAATACAGTTAGATAATTGGTATATGATTCCATAACTTTATCATAATTTTCTTCTTCTTTACATTCTAATTCGTGTGGAATATTATTATTATCATTCCACCACTTGTAAAGAATGGCTAGTTTTTTATTTCACATAAGATTGTTAAAGAGTACAGCCCTTATAATGTACTAGTCATAAAAGTTGTATATTCTAGCGTTTTTTATTGAGTAAATTAGAACTATATACTAGTAAATGATTTGAATAATAAAAATTAATTTTTTATTTTTTATATCAATAACAATAAATTTTTGATTAAATTCTTAACATAGGTTTACACATATTGATAAATACACAATTATTTAATAATTTAATGCATAGTAGCTAAAAACTATGGAGCGCAAATAGTCTTAGTGGCATTGTCGATTGTCATAGTCTGGACATTCTACCTATAAGCCCAACCACCTATTCAGGCTATGACAATTAATTCGTATTATTATCAACCGATTAACATAGTTTACCGATTTTTCAATATTATATACTTTATCAATTATAATACAGTCCAAAGAATAATGTCATTGCATTCTATTGTTATGATATATAAATTCCTTAGAAGGCTACTACAATTAAATTATATAATTGATTGTTAACTTTTTACTGATTTTTAAATATCGTGTATTAGACAAGGATAATACCAAAACACCATAGGCATATTCCCTAACAAGGAAGCCATAGTCTGTATATACTTCTGTATTTGCCTTTTCCCTAACCTTATATATATACAGGCTATGGTTTTTAGTTTGAGTATTCTAATAATTATAATCTATATTCTGGATTTTATCAGCTATTTCTGTTATATCGTAAAAGTCAAATTTGTTATCAGTAATCAAAACAAATACTGTTGAAGATTCCAGACTATTATGTCGTTTTGGTAGTATACATCTTACAATAGTATCACAACAAAATCTGAATGAGGTTTAACAAAACATGCTATATCACCTATTGTTAGTTCAATTGTTTGGCTTTTTCTTTTGCCTATCTGTTTTTATCATTATTTGAAAATTCAAGTATGAATTTATCTTCCGAGTTTAGCCGATACTCCCGATGGGCCCGTTATGTATTCGGGTTCATATACATGTTTTATCAATACAATAAGCAGAGAAGAAAAAGGAGGCTCAAGAAAATGAACATATCTGGTATTAAAAAAGGTAATCCTATATAGATGACAAAAGAACAATACGATTCTTGGACTGGAAACGAAAATGAGAACGAGATATAATAATGACAATACATTTAGAAATAATAAGGTTGACCTCTAAAGATGAGGGCATTAATACAAATAGGAATAAGAAAGAAATAGAAATAGGCTTAAACTTTATCTTGTATCATTTAGAAGAGCCAACAATATTTCCAAGAACTATAATGACTAAAAAATTAGGTTATCAGCGAATAGTTTACTCAAAAGAAAGAGCATTAGAGCATTTCATAGAATCTGATTTTATAGATTGCAGAATTAATGCTTTTCCTGCATTAAAAGAAGGTGCAACTTGGATTCCTGAATTGTTATTCATAGATTTGGATTTATCAAATTTCAACACTAAAAAATCATTACAAATAGCATTGGATAAAACATTGAGAAATATCAAAGAAAAACTTGCTAACAATAATGTCCATCCAACAGTTCTCTGGAGTGGAAATGGCTATCATATAATTTTACCAGTATATTGTCCTGTGGAGTTAGAACGTATACAAGAGTTTCAAGAATTTGATAATCCTTCAGAAAGGTTTTTGAGATTTGCCAAAGATAATTTGTCAAATAATAACGCAGACAGAGCAAATAATCCATCATTCAGGTCTTGTCTATTACGTATACCAAATTCCTTTAATGCAAAATGTCTGGCTAAAGGTGAAAGCTTTGAAAACTCAAAGGTAAAAATCATCCAAGAATGGAATAAACAAAGACCGTCTATAAAATATCTTTTAAGCGACTTTAGAAGATATCTTATAAATCAAAAGATAAATGACCTTAACAAAAAAAGAGAGGCAGAAAGAAGGTTAAACTATCAATCTAATATAGGAAATAATAATATATTTTGGATAGAGAAACTTCTAAATACACCAGTATCAGATTTTAGGAAAAATGCTATAAATCTTATCCTTGCTCCATATCTGGTAAATATCAAAAAATTATCATATCAAGAATCATTTAACATTTTGATTGAATGGTTAAAGAGGTGTGATTCTATAAGAAAACTTGATTTTAATCCAATGCCTTTAGCAAAGTCTGCCCTAAACATTGCCACTCAAAAAAAAATTCCTCCTATGAAACTTCAAACTTTGAAAAATAGAAATTCAGAGATATATCAGATTTTACAGAAACTTTAACCTTCATAAGATATGTGTTACAAATAAATCTAATAACGATAGTAATTTGGTTTGTTGAATGGTAAAGGTTGTAAACTATAAGGAGAAGGAGAATAAGCCAATAAAGACATCTTTTTCTGTTCCAAGCTCTCGACTTCCGTTTTCAGGTGGTAATAAGTTTCCTTCAGGGTATTAACATCAGTGACTGTTCTCACGATATTTGGAATATTTATATCGACCTTATTCATTTGATAAAACTACTAATAGCTAAAAGTTCTGATATCTGTTGTTGTAATACCTGAGAAAAACAAATCATTATTATTTTTTTATGATGTAACAAAGAAAAGCCATAAATTATAAGATTCATTACAATTAACAAAATATCCAATAATATGAAGAAGATAATTATTCTGCTATTTCATTTATTTTATTAATAATGTTTACATTGTTGGTATTGTCAATCTCTTTTTCTTTAATTTTAATGAGATCCTATAAAATTTTAAAAAAATTATTAGAGTAGCATATACATCAATTTGAATTTCGCAATCGGTTTTTTTAGGTAATAAAAACAGATAGTATAAGTTAATCATATATCAAAACAGGAAAAGCAATCTCAATTTGGAAATAAGGGTATAAAACAAAAAAAAGAGGACTATTTCATAATATTTTGAATCCTATTCATTTTTATTTATTTGATTATCTAAAAAAGAAGATTGTTCAGCTGAGTAATATTTGTTGTTGTTTATACCTAACTAATTACAAAAAGATAGATAAGGTTGTTGATAATGATAATGACGTACAATCAAATTTGAATCTTCAATACAAGAAAAGTTATTTAATGATTGTTTTTAATTGATTAATTTACAGGCAAAATGACCGTAAATCTCGATTATAATGTGAAAATAAAACATGAACTTTAAAAAATATAACAAATCATAAATAATACAACAAAATTTTTTCCTTATCTTTACAACTATAATCAAATAGAAATTTTAAGAATAGTATTATTGTAACTGGTGGTATATATCAATTTTATGAAGTAGTTTAGTAAATGTAACAGAATTCAAATCTATACGTTATTTAGAATAATCTTTTTTATCTTCATCTCGTTGGAAAACAGAATGTATTCATATACTATATCAATATATACTAGAAAATTGGATAGGAACAAAAAATGAAGCAAAAGAATTCATTCAACACATCTAAAAAGTTCAATAAACATCATCATCATGAAGAATTCTTACTTTACAAAAGCATAAACGAAAAGGAAGCACTATGTCCTAGTTGCAACCATTCATTGGGCAGACACAAGATAAGAATTCCTCATCACTGTACTGAGAAATTATGTAATTGTAAACTTTCAAGACTTGAGGCAAAAACAAATTATTTCAAGTGGTTTATGAAAGAAAGAAGAAATCAAAAAACTAAAGAATCGTCTCTCAATTTTAATGATGCTTAATTGTTAGGGATATATGGATAAAAAAAGCTAAATTTATTATTGAATATAAGTTTGAGTATGACAGAATCAATCGTCTGTCATACTGATAGTATTAATTATGAAATTGTTTTTTTATATATCATAATTTACTTTGTTAATATATTTTAAATAATTTAAAACACTCTAATTAAGTTTCTAGTAATAAAAGCTAAATATGATGTAATAGAATCCTACTACATGGAAGGCTCTAGTCCCGACCATCTTGTTTAACATGTAGTGGAGCCCTACTGTTTTAAGTTGAACCTTACTAATGACATTTACCATTTAGGTTTACACTGAGTGATTAGAATAAGGATTATCGAATTAAATGACCTATTGTTATGACAAAATAAAGAGCTTGATTCATGCCAGAGCACAAATTTTCACATTGGATTAGACTTATTATTGAAATGAAAACTTCTATTTATATATCAATTTATTAGTTTACCTTTATAGAAGCTAAATTAGATATTTAATGTTCCTACATTTATTAATATAATATTCAATAACATCAGAAGGGATTGAAAAAGACAATAATCATTAGCTAATCTTCTATATCTAATATGTTATTCTACTATTATTCGGGTATCAAATGTTTTTTCTTTTTTGTATTATATATCGATAATTTAAAACAAAGGTTGTCTTTAACTAACAGTTTATTTGCTGAGGTAAATTTTGGTCACTGATTAAAAGAAATAAAAGTAGTTTGTGAAGTCATTGAAGAGGAGAATAATTAATTTGGTTTGAAATTTTAATAAAATCCACTTATTGAAAGAAAGAGTAGTGTCATAAATTTAAGAAGAGCAGGTACGGAGGAGAAGTAGGTAAATTATATTAAATAATTAAATATCTCTTTTATAATAAATATATTAGATAATCCTTGGAGTTACAATACAATTCAATAGCTGTAGTGGATGATGAAGAGGATATCATTATTGTATTTAAAGCAGTACTACAAGAAAACGGTTATAATGTGACAGGGTTTACTAATCCTCTTATAGCACTTGATTATATTCGTAAACATCCAGTTATATTTGATTTGATTATTATAGACTATAAAATGTCACCAATGCAAGGATGCGAGCTATCTAATAAAATATCAACAATAAATCCAAATATCAAAATGGTAATAATAACTGCATATGATAATGTAATAAATAATGATTTAAA
>JAICEO010000114.1 GCA_025924135.1 Nitrososphaeraceae archaeon
GATCGAAAAATCTTATTACAACCACTAAATTTTTTTTTAGTTTTTATTTTATTTATAAAAATAGCAGAAAACAAAATAAATAAAAATTCATATTAATTTATTTGAATAAATATTATCTACTATGTTTTAACAGGTTCTGTTTGGAGTTCTTTGGACTGAAAAACCAAACTGGAGGACACGTATCTCATGAGCCTCAATGAACCTCCTCTTTTGGTACTTTGATAGCGCAACTATATATTCTTACTATATTAAGAAAAATTAATAATTGTTAAATTAATATTATAAATTAAGTTTCTAATAATAAAAACTAAATATTATGTAATAGAACCCTACTACATGGAGGGCATTACTCCCCCTAACAACTTCCTTGATATGTAGATGAATCCTACTGTTCCAAAGGTAAACCAGCTTAATTGACTTTAGACTTTATATTCTAATAAAGTGTAATATAGCAATGGGAAAATATTTAAATTATTTTATCATATTTCCAAGATTAAGAATCAAAATCAAATTCTTAGAAACAATACATTATACATTATAATTTTTTTACCAAATATCCTAAATAATACCAATACTATATAATTAATATCATTATACAATATCTGTAAAATGAAAATAGGATGCAATCTGAGCCATTCCAGTCATCCTATTATTATTTATGAAATTTATTTTAGTTGTGGTTATTTTTTCGGCGTCTCAAAAGTTTTTAAAATTGATTAAAATTACAATATTATACGTTAAAAAATGCATTGAATAAAGGAATAGGACCAATGAGTAAAGAAAAGATAAAGACAGATTCAACTTACAGTGAA
Source organism: Nitrososphaeraceae archaeon (assembly GCA_025924135.1). Lineage (GTDB taxonomy): Archaea > Thermoproteota > Nitrososphaeria > Nitrososphaerales > Nitrososphaeraceae > TH1177. The sequence continues at coordinate 813 of JAICEO010000114.1, forward strand.
TTATATCAATTTTTAAAAAAGGAGCAAGTTCTTTTATGAATATTCTATTCTGTATAATCTTCTTCTTCAGTGTTTGGTTCCTCATTATTAATAAATTGTTGTATCCTCTCTTTTTCATAATCTTCGTCTTCATTAATATTTGGTTTATTCATAGTATCAAATTGTTGTATCATTTGAGGATCTGCCACCGCAGCTTTGAATATTTGGTTCTCTGCTTTTGCTATAGTAATTTGAATTCTAGTAAGAGTATCTAATGATTTATTAATGTCTGAACTATCTATGGTTTTGATAGCATTATGTAAAACACTTAGAAATTTAGTAGGCGAAGGTTCTAATGGTAATAATTGTAATTCAACATCACTAACATCTGTTAGTGCTTCTTTGAAATTTTCATCAACTATTGCTAACTTTGCTTTCATCAAAGTATCCTTTAATTCAAAGATATCTATTTTCATTAATGCCTGAACAGTGACATTCATGTTTTGATTTTGTTGTTGTGGTGTTGTTTGGTTGACTGAATTAGTCTGAGCTTGTACATTTTCAAGCAATGACGGAATAGATAAGAGAGCAAGTGGAATTAGCAAGTAGACAATTATATTTTGATATCTCATTTGAATAATAGAGCAGGAGATTATTAATATAACATATGAAAAAAATCTCACATAGAATTACAAATCGAATTTTCTGAAAGTTTCTTATAATATTGTTTTAAATTATTTATTTATCATTACAATTGGAGATAACAATGTACAACATTTTTCTGAAGATATAATATTAAATATTAAGTAAAATAAAAATTAAATTAATTTCTGACTATTTTTTTTATTTTATTACAATTTACCTCTCCCTTCACGAATCCTGAATAGGATATAATCAATAGTATCTTCTTCTTCTTCTTCGTACTTCAAACCTTCATCTTTTAGTAAAGCTTGTTGCTTTTTAGTTATAGCTATTTTTCTTTTTTTATAAAGTTCTTGAATAATATTGTCTATTATTATTACTTCTTGTTCCTCGTTCTCTTGATTCGTCATTTTTGTATTGGCTGTTTTATATTTTTCCAAAAACCAATCAATCATTTCTATAATTTTTTGTTGGCGTTCATTATAGGTAGGATGGCAATTAGGTCAATCATATTTTGACGTTCCTCTCTAATAGATAGCAAATGATTTACAAATTTGTTTGTAGCCTCATTTTTATTTATCCATGGGTCAAGATTTGGCAATTTTTACAACATACACAAAAAAGATGGTTATTTATTAATTTGATAGATACATCGAGAGAGAGAAGTAAGGAAGTTATAAAGAAGAAAAGAATTCATGAGTTTTTCCGACCAAAAAATCTATAACATTTTAATGTGTACTATCTATATTATTATATATCTCCATTTATTTATTTTAAAAAGTTAATAATGGAGTTAATGGAGTTAATTGCAACTATCTATAATATTCACTTTTCAACATCATCCCAAAGGTTCAACAGAACTTACATTTTTGATAAATTCGACCATAACTAAGGAAATGACAATTTCATTTCTTAAGCGACTAGTGGATAAAGACGCTTTGAAAAGGATACCAACACTATTATATTAATGGCTGCATAAGATTATAATAATAATAATACTATATTATCTATACTATATATGTTAAAGAGTTATACCCATTCTTTGAAATATATTCATTCTAAAATAGGTTCTAAAATAGTAATATTTGTTTGTATTCAAATTATGTTTATTGTTTCTAGTTTTACTATACTCTCCTATTACCAATCACAAATGACTTATTTAGGAAATTCAATAAATATTGCAGTAACGAATCTGTTTATTACTTCTAATCTAATGTTGCATACATCAGAATATTTGTTAGAAGGTAGAGAAGCTAGTAATAAAGAGGTATCTAGAATCAAAATGACAATAAATCAATTGGAATCAAACATGGTGGTGTTAAAACAAGGAGGAAAAGTAGGTGGTATCGATTTAAAGCCATTACCAGTAGAATTCTTAAATGAATGGAATGAGATATATCAGAAATGGGTTTCCGTTAAAAAAATCATAACAAATAATTTAGTTAAATTAAATGAAACATCTAATTCGCAAAAAGCATTAGACAATTTTAGAGATATAATGCCTGAAGCAGAACTATGGTCATTAATTGATTTATCAAATATATTAGTTACAAAATTAAGTGAATATGTAAAAAGTAATTCAGAGTATTCATTGTTTACTCAAAGAATTTTTATAGTTTTAGATATTTCAGTTATTGCTACCTTTATGATTTATCTAGCTAGAAAAATATTAAAACCTATATTTGCTTTATCTATAGCTACATCCAAAGTCAGAAAAGTAAATCCTAATATCACAGCAATTAAAACCCAACGTCATGATGAAGATGATGAATTATCGGTTATAACGGAGTCATTCAATATTATGATGAACTCTTTAAAGACCTATGTCAGAAAACAAAATAAATTAACAGAATTAGAAAAGGCAAATGAAGAATTAATATATAAAGACCGATTAAAAGATGAATTCTTATATGTCGCATTACATGAAATGATACATCCTACACAATCAATCCTTGCATTCTCTGAATTACTTCGTCGACGTAGCATAAATATAGATGAAAAAAATAAGGAATTTTTAGATGGAATTATTAAAAACTCAAAAAGGCTTAAGAACCTTGCAGAAGGGGTATTAGATATTGCGAGAATTGAAAGTAATTCTTTAATGTTGAACAAAGAAAAGTTTAGTATAAAAGAAATGATAATAGAAATTGTCAAAGACTATGAACATATAATACGAAATAAAAAGAACATAAAATTATCATACGAATTTCGTGACAATAGTTCAGCAATTATTAACGCTGATAAAAGTAGGATTATTCAAGTCATTTCTAACTTGTTAAACAATGCTATTAAGTTTACAGAAAAAGGTATTATTACTGTTATTGTAGAAAGAAAAGAGAATGAAATTCTTGTTAGCATAAAAGATACAGGAATAGGCATAAATCCAGAGATATTGCCAAAACTTTTTACAAAATTCACGATGGAACCATCAATAGGTGGTACAGGTTTAGGATTATTTATTTCCAAGAGCATAATAGAAAGGCATGATGGAAAGATATGGGCTATCAATAATAATGAAATAGATAGAGAAAAAGGTGTAGGCTCAACATTTACATTCAGCTTACCATTGAAATGATAGCAAAAGAAGTTTTTATATTTTAATTGATTTGAAAAAAAGCTATAATATAAATTACAATAAAAAATGTTAATGGAATTGTATTGAAATTTCCACATGATTCTAAGATTATATTTACTCTATATGTCCTAAATTATTATTAATTATAAAGTATAACAACACTTACCATGTATAACGATAAAGACATAGAAATTAAAAGAGAGGAAAATTTAGGATTGGATGAGAAAATAAAAGCAGGAGCAAAAGCAGTAGGTAGAAAAATAGGCGACCCTGAAAGCGATATAGGCTCTGAATATGATACTGAAAAAACTATAGAAAGAGTAGAAGATTGAGAAAATATAAAAATAATTGATAGATGAATATTTATCAATTTGATATATACATTAAGAGAGAGAAGAAGGGAAAGATAGTAAATCTGTAAAGTTGTTGCTGCTGCTTTATTTGATAATTATATCAACCAACTAACAAAAAGACATAAGATTGTATAATAGAATAGATATTAAACCTTGGAACAAATAATCAACAAATTCTTTTTACAATTAATTTAACTAATAAAAATTAGCAACTATAAATCACAGTAAACATTCATTAATTTAATTCTCTACTCTGCTTTATCTAATATGTTACTTTAGTATTATTCATAGTTCAAATATATTTTTTATTGTTATCATATTATGCACAAGTCAACCATATTTATCTTTGTACTTTTGGGAAGTTCATTGGTAATGTTAGCAATAGTGCCTTTTTTCAACCTTAATAATGTTGCTACTGTCACACGTGCTCCACCACTTCCGGAAGGACCAATTATTAAGGATTCTAGTTTAAAGGTAGAAGTAATCTTTGAAGGTCTTACATCCCCTACCAGTATAGCGTTTGTAGGTCCAAATGATATTTTAGTTCTAGAGAAAGATAAAGGTACAGTACAGAGAATTGTAAATGATAAGATATTGGCAGAACCATTACTTGAAGTTAATGTTGCTAATGACGCTAACAGAGGTATGTTAGGAATTGCTGTATCAAAAGGAGAAGAAGAAATCAATTCTACAAATATTTTCTTATATTTTACAGAAGCTCCACTAGACAAATTTCCTATAGGCAATCGTGTTTACAAATATGAACTAGTAAACAATAAACTAGTAAATCCTCAAGTACTTTTAAATCTACCAGCTATCCCTGGACCAAGTCATAATGGTGGTGCGACTATAATTGGACCTGATAATAATGTCTATACTATTATTGGCGACGTTGGTGGCCATCGAAATCAAGCTCAGAATCAGGAATCTGGTGGAGAGCCTGATGGAACTAGTGGTATATTAAGGATAACAAAAAATGGTATCCCTGTAGCAAACAGTCCTTTAGGGGATAGAGTGCCATTAAACTTGTACTATTCATATGGGTTAAGAAACAGCTTTGGAATAGATTTTGACCCTCTAACAGGTAAACTCTGGGATACAGAAAATGGTGACGATTTTGGTGATGAAATTAATCTTGTTGAACCAGGCTTTAATAGCGGATGGAGTAAGGTGCAAGGAACATGGACACTAGATGAAGAAGAAGGTATGACTGAAGCAGCTCCACTAAATCCTGAAAATGGCTTGGTTGATTTCGGGGGAAAAGGAAAATATAGTTCTCCTGAATTTACATGGCGTGAATCTCTTGGCCCAAGTGCAATCAAGTTCCTTAATTCTGATAGATTGGGTAAACAATATGAAAATGACATATTTGTAGGAGATATAGCTAATGGAAACCTTTACCATTTTGACGTAAACAAAGATAGAACAGAACTGATTCTAGAAGAACCACTTGCAGATAAACTAGCAGATTCTGATGATGAAAACGAAGGAATAATATTTGGAAAAGGTTTTGGCGCAATTACTGATATTGAAGTTGGACCTGATGGGTATCTCTATATTGTTGGATTCCAAGGAACAATATTTAGAATAGTTCCTAACCAAGCATAGGTATATATTTTTTATAAGAAAACATCTTCTACAATTCTTTTATTGCTATTGAAATTAGCAGAATTACGAAAACTAGAATATTTAGACATATTTCATTACTTTTTATCAATTTCTAATAATAAAAGCTAAATACAAGATAGCAGTAGCATCTCTACAATAGACTCTAATTTTCGCACCGCTATCGGTATTACTCCCGACGGGCCCGTAGTTTTCTAGGGCCCACCTATCCTCTTACTATAACAGTTTTTTGTGGGTCTCGTTCTTTCATTTCTTTTTCAATCTGATCTACAATGTCTTTTTCTTCATCTTCAATCTTTGACTCGCTCTGTAGCTTCCTTTAAATATAGAGCTTAGCAGGCATATTTTTTAGTTCTTCTTCTACCTACAATAGGTGTTAAGCCCAATAATGCAATTTATATCTTTTATACAAATTTAATTTGTATTATTAAAATTAAAGATTATAGTTTTATGTACTTTTTTTTATACTAGTTTGATTGTATTGATATTGTATTA
>JAICEO010000115.1 GCA_025924135.1 Nitrososphaeraceae archaeon
ATTAATTTGATCTGGAAGTGTGATATAAGGGAGACCTTTTGCTATTGCTTCATGTTTATATGCAGCAGTTGCATCAATTTGTCCAGAGTCCAAAATAGACTTTAAGATTTCTTCAGGAAGAATTTGCTCTTTGTTCCTATCTTCGCCTAAAATCTTATCTTTAATTGTAGAATCATTGTAGTAAATATTTGCTAATTTTGCAGCAATGACTGTATAGTATCCTTTAGGATCTAGTTCAGGATCAGTTCTTCCAAATTTGAGTCCTTCTTTCTCAAGAATCTTATACCATGGTATCTCACCATTGCTAGCCTTCAACAATTCTGGAGCAAAAGGACTTTGTGGATTATATGCAATTACAAGTTCGGCAGATCCAAACTTTACAAGCCAATTTGCTAATGGAAGGCTATGATTAATTAACCTCTCGATTGGAGTTGTATCAGCGCTAACAAATATATCAGGCTTTCTAAATCCATCCAAAATCATATTGGAAATCTGCACAGAACCTTTTCCTTCCCCTATGAAATTATATCCTGTTAGATTCTGAAATGCTAATTTTATCTCATTTTCAAAGATGTTGACTAGCGAACCTGCATACATTACATATACATCTTTATCAATTGTAGTAGCATTTAATTCCTTAATACTAAATATAAATAATATAAAAAATACAAGTGGCAAAAAAACTACAGATAAAATTATAGCCTTCGCATTAATACCGGTTGTATTACTAAACATACAAAAATATTCTTTGTCATATGTATATGTAAATCTATTCTCAAAAACTGATTTAAAAATATAATTCGGATAATCTAGAAATGTCCTTTATATACAAATCCCCCAACAACACTTGATAGAGTAAAAATGGTAGATAGAAATTAAAAATTATTTTTAACTGATAAAGAAACAAAATGTAGATTATACTATAACTACATTTATGCTACCAAGTAATATCGAATGTGCATATCTAACCAATCAATCACCACAATATTTGTCATAGTCTGGACATAATAGTCATCATCATTAGATTCCTCCAGATGATTCTCTCCCTTTTCGGCTATGACAATTTATTAACTAAATAATAAACAATTTGTTATTTAATTATTAAAAGGTAGTATAGTAGACATATAATATATTACATTATTCTGTCGAGAAAAATGTCCATAGCAGTAGGTCATAGCCTTGCTCTTCTATACCGCTTTGCTCCATTGTATGAATGGTAGGGCTATGACGATCAATTTCTAATAACAACTAACGAAATTATCTCAAATTATTAAATACTATACATATCATATAAGTCATACCAAAGTGTTCTACTCTGTTGCCATAGCCTTCTATTATTAATAGCCCTCCTCAAAGTAGTGGGTTATGGCTTTCCTAATAGGATATAAACTTTCTATAGATCAATAGAATAAGTGTAATCTAAAATAAATTTTTTTATTATATTATCATTAGTATTAATGATACATAAGATTATTATCTAATTGCTATAAATAATAATGTACAACAACAATTACAATGGGAAACGATAAAGACATAAAAATTGAAACGGATGAAGAAGTAGGATTAGACGATAAAATAAAGGCAGGAGCAAGAGCAGTAGGAAAGAAGATTGAAGATCCTGATAGAGACACCGGCGCAGAATACGAGGCAGAAAAAGCAAAAGAAAGAGTAGTTGATTGATGGAAATGATTCACTCATCATCAACAACAGCAACAGCAAGAGCAATATTTATTGCAACAATATTTATCTCTTCTATAGTAACTATTTCAGCATTTGCACAATCACAAAGTATGAATCAATCAATGAACAATGCTGGTGACTCAGCGAATCAAACTGGTGAAGCAATTCAAGGAAATGCTAGTAACGTAGGAGCCAACATTAGTGAAGGAGCAAAGAATCTAGGTTCAAATATCACGGAAGGTGCAAAGGGTCTAGCTAAAACTATAGGCGAAGGATTACAAGACTTAGCAAAGTAATAATCTACATTTTTTATTTTATTTTTACAAAATGTTGATAATTTTTTATATTTGATTTCTCTATTGCATCTACTTTTCCAGCAGTAAAACGAATTTAACAATGGTATAAAGCTATGAATATATTGTATGATTGATATTTAATTGATTTAGATATTTCAAATAATAGATAACCTTCTGTTGATAATGACAAATATTCTTTTTTGAACAATTGTATATTGTTAATATATTATGTAAATTATATTATACTAATGACATCTAGTGAAACTCTCAGATGTAAAGAATGTGGTATAATTTTCAATACTATAGAGGATCTGTATGAACATCAAAAATCAGAAGAAGAAGATAAAATGTTAAGACATAAAGGATTTTCAGATGGATAAAATTAGAAAAATCGATAATAGTTTTATCCTTGTCTACTAAAGAAAGAATAATAACAATATAACTAGAAAAACATACAACAATAACAAAAGAATAACAATTCACATACAACAACCAAATACTTAATTATAAATACCGAAAAATTAACAATTTTGCCTTAATAATTGCACTAAACCTAACTGAGTATGCCAGCCAAAACATAATTAATATCGTAATGATTAGTATAAAATATGAATACATTAGAGTTTTGAAATGATAACTAACCAATTTATTACATAAACTATTAAATGATTATACCTAAAGCAATAGTATTAGTTGTAGAGTGAATGAAAAAAAAAGTCAAAAGAAAAAGAAGGAGATTTAGTAAAAGATGATATTATTCAAGACTATGATAGTGTATTAAAGGAAAGCGGTGTTTTAACCTCTGTATCTGGAATCATCTTTGGTTTTTTACTAAATATTTCTATAAACGCTCCAAAGGGATTTACAATAGAGGATAGCATAATACTTATGATATCTCTTTATTCAATATCTTTTGCAGTCTCATTTTTTGTAATGCCTATAATTTATCATCATATTCAATATCCATATATGGATATTGAAAAGTTCAAGATCAGATCTCATAAATTTAAAAAATTTGGTATGATACCAGGAGCACTCACTATGTATTTAGGTTTAGTACTGGGATTAAAATTTAGTTTGCATGTAGGTATTGGATCTAGTTATGAACATTTTTCGTATATCCTTGCAATAGTTCCATTCGTATTAGTTTATATCTTTTTTAAATATCGAAAATGAAGTTAGAGATTCATTCATTCATACAGAATATCGCTAGCGTAAATTAAATTTAGGATATCACTATAGTATTAAAAATAATCTTGATAAAATTTTTTATTATAGTTATCAAATAATTAGGATAAGAGAAAGAATACAATAGCAAGACATTAGTTGATAAATTTAATATTAACGATAAAAATGTAATAGACCTATTTTCAATTGATTAAGAAATAATTTTATAATTTCTATTAAGTTATTTTCTTATTAAGAAGCAAAATGAAATCTCTATATTATTTTATTATGCTACGAAACATTGTTATATTAATCTGACTTTTATTAAATAAAATAAGTCAATAAATATTATATATACTCATGATTTGACATGATTTAGATATAAAAAACTATAAGAAACATTCTTTTATTATATAAACAATGACAGAAAAAGTGTCAACTCAATCTTTAAAGTCTATTTAAATTTAATTTGCAAAAAATCAATAATAATTTACCATACATAAAAATATATGTTTTATTTTAAAGAATTGTGTAATGTTGCAAAAAATTTTTGGGTTATACTCCTACTTATTCTTTAGTAGTTTTAAATATTTTTTCTAATTCACTATAGAACTCTTTGTTTACAGCATACTTTGAGAGAGATGCTTGCCATTGTTTTGCTACTGTCTTAATAGTTAGATCCACTGCCTTGTCAATTGTAGTTCCCCATTCTGTTTCAATCTGCTTTTTCAATTTCTCCACATGTACTTCTTTAAGTGCAGTAATGAATGATCTTTCCAATAGTGATTTTGCTTCAGCAATAGGGTCATCACTACAGCATGAACTACTATTTGTTATATTTGTCATTTGACAACATTCATTTGCAACATTATTGTCTCCTGAACTGCTTTGTGTTTCGACACATTCACAATTTGATTCACAATTATTTTCTACCATATATATTACCTAGTGTTATCTACTATAATTAGGTAAGTATATAAATTAGTAAGTGAAAGTTTAGTTAGTAGGTGAAAGATTAGTAAGTTGACTGAACAAAAACTAATAGATAATGACAGTAACTCCAGAGAAAAAAGTCAATTTATTATTGATGGTATGAATTGTAAATGTTGTCCAGTTTTTAATACCCTTAGTATAATCGGAAAAAAATTTACCCTTTTATTATTACGCAATATGATTTTCCTAAAACAAAAAAGATTTAATGAATTTCTTAATTCAATAGAGGAGATCAATCCAAAAACTCTGTCTATACGTCTCAAAGAATTGGAGAAGGACGGATTGATTAAGAGAGAAGTATTTAATGAAACTCCTGTTAGGATAGAGTACTATCTTACAGAAAAGGGAGAGGCACTACAGCCAATATTAGAACAAATGGGTTTATTCTCCATGAAATTTTGTTGCGAAATGGTATTTGAAAATCCTGACTCCGCAAAGATTGATAAACTTACTTCGAAATCTTTTAGAAAATATTCAACTGCATAAATTTATTCATTAACCATTTTTTAATGAAAAATACTAATTTAGATAGCCTATTAACATCCTGAGAATATGTTATAGCCATTTCTCGATGGAACAATGTAGTAGTTGGAGCTCCAGAAAATGATTCTCAGATCAGTGCACATTCTTTAATAGCAGCTTGGTTAAACGATCATATATTATATCTTGTGTATAAATAAGCAGTAATTAAATCAAAAAATTAATTTGTTGTTGCTGATCTGATAGTAAAAGCCATAACTCTATTTTCTCTGGGGAGAGATATATAGAAGGTTATGGCTTGGAAGATACAATCTTATAATTTGCCTATAGATTGTAAATATATTAATCGAGGTTATAGTATTTAATACTTTAATATAATTAAATTGCCACAGCCTGAATAAAATCCTGGGAGGTTTATGGATGATCAAGCCTATGACAACAGCAAATGACTTTCCTATGGTTGTTGTAATATCCAAATATAGCATAATTTATGAGTTTGCAAAGATTCATTGTCAAAATAAGGATAAGCATAAATTTCTGGTTTTGTACCTAGAATACGTGAATATATATCCTCCAGTAGAACAAAGATTTTCACCTTTTGAATTTTATTCATTAATGAGAAAGAATAATCCTATTGCCTTTGATGAAAGAAATGAACAATGGGGATTATATTGTTATCGCGATATTGAAAAAATATTAAAAGACCCTCTAAAATTTTCATCTAAATTCGGACCATTTCACGTACCCCAAGAATATCAAGAAAATCTTAATCGTCCAAGTCTTTTAAATACAGATCCTCCATACCATAGAAAATTGCGGAGTATTGTTGATACATTATTTGTTCCTATAGAAATATCCAAATTAGAACCACGTATTGAAAATATTGCAAATGAGCTAATCAATAACATAATTGAAAAAGATAATACTACAATGGATTTAATAACAGATTTTGCTTATCCATTACCTGCAACTGTAATTGCAGAACTGTTGGGTGTACCATCGGAAGATCGGGATACTTTTCATCAATGGGCAGATGATATAGTAAGTCTAGAAATTACTAGTGATAGTGATATTGATTCCATTAGAAAGGCAGACAAAACTGTAACAGATATGGACATTTACTTTAGTAAATTAATAGAGAAAAAAAAGAAAATGCCAGATAATGATCTTATTAGTCATATCATTAAAGCTAAAGTAGATGGACATTCTTTATCTGGAAAAGAAATACTTAGTTTTTGTAGTCTTCTTCTAAATGCAGGACATGTTACTACAGTTAATCTAATAGGGAATTTGGTTTTCTCTCTACTTGAAAATCCTCAAGAATTTAAACGATTACAAGAAAATAAAAATTCCTTAATTAAACCTGCCATAGAAGAGACTTTACGTTATAGATCACCAGTACAATTCTTATTCCGTATTGCAAATGCTGATGTAACTTTATCTGAAGAAAGTAGTGTACAGAGACAAAAAATACAGAAAGGTCAAGGAATTACATTATTTCTGGGTTCTGCAAATCACGATGAATCAATATTTACAGATCCTGAACGATTTGATATTACTCGTAAAAACTTACGTCATTTGGGTTTTGGAAATGGAATTCATTTTTGTTTAGGAGCTCCTTTGGCAAGACTTGAAGGACAAATAGCATTAAAAATAATTCTTGAAAGATTTGAGAATCTTCAATTTAATTTTGATAATAGTGATAGAGAAGATCTATATACAAAAGTTACTCCACTCAAAAGTTCTTTTTTACTTGGATTATCACATTTGCCTTTATGTTTCCAATCTAAA
>JAICEO010000116.1 GCA_025924135.1 Nitrososphaeraceae archaeon
ACCTATATCAGATCTAATAGGTTATATTAAATCCTCATAATATGAGCGCAAATGGAGATCAATAAGTCACATTTTGGTACCATGACCAACATCATTATTGATGCCGCCTATGCCTTGCGTTCTAGATTCCATCTTCTACTGCATCATATAAACCTTAGGCTTATACTTTTGTCTGCAATAGATAGATTCTCCCAAATTAATTTCGGGACTAAATATATGATTGTCAATCATATATATAGGTTTGGATATCTTAAAATTTGGAAAGAATTGAATTCATAACTTATAAATAAGTTCTCTCTTTTTTTCTGTTTTCATATATGTATTTTAATAATCTCCATAGAAATTACAAGAAAAATACTAAGCATTCTAATTTACTTTATAAAAAATCATTAAAGTTGTTTCCAGGAGGAATCAGTCATAATATTCGATTTTTTTCTCCTTACCCTTTTTTTGTTAAAGAGGCTACAGGAAAATATCTAGTTGATGCAGATGAGAATAAGTATACTGATTATTGGATGGGCCATTGGGCCTTAATATTAGGTCATTCACCAAAAAATGTTTCGTTAGCTCTATCCAAACAAGTAAAAAAAGGGACGTTGTATGGTACGGTTAACACTATAAGTATTGAATTGGCTGAAACTATCCAAAAACTAATGCCAAAGGCAGAGAGATTACGTTTTGCCACAACAGGTTCAGAGGCTACTATGTATGCAGTAAGACTCGCTCGTGCAGCCACTAGAAGAAAAATAGTAGCCAAAATAATCGGGGGTTGGCATGGATTTAATTCTTCATTGCTGAAGAGTGTAAATTATCCTTTTGAAATTAAGGAAGGTCTAGGATTAGATGTAGATAACAAATACATTCGATCAATTCCTTTTAATGATCTAGATACTTCTTTGCATATATTAAACAAGATAAAGGAAGATTTAGCATGTATAATTGTTGAACCTATTCTGGGAGGTGCTGGATGTATAACACCTAATAACGATTATCTCCATGGATTACAAGAATTTTCTAAGAAAAATAATATTATATTCATCTTGGACGAAATTGTAACTGGTTTCAGATTATCAATTCATGGAGCTTATAAGATGTTTAAATTAGATCCAGATTTAATTACTTTAGGTAAAATAGCAGGAGGAGGATTACCAATAGGCATAGTTTGTGGCAAAACGGAAATCTTATCTATTTCTAATCCTAATGATAAAAGTAATAAAAAAAATATTTGTTCTATTGGAGGAGGCACGTTTTCATCTAACCCTGTCACTATGACTGCTGGATTAAAAACTCTCGAATTTTTACAAAATAATAAGAAAATTGTTTATTCAAAAATTAACGAGCTAGGAGCATATACAAGACAAGAACTTCAAAGAATATTCGATGAAAACAATACTGACGTCAAAATAACAGGAATAGGTTCCCTATTTAATGTGCATTTTTTAAATAATAATGTAAGAGATATTAAGAATGCAAATGATGTAGCCTTGGCTGATAAAGAAAAATTACGAAAATATCATTTTGCTTTAATTTCTGATCACAAAATATTCTTTTTACCCTTAAAAATGGGAGCAATTTCTTATCAACATTCTAAATTAGACATAGACAATTTATTAAACTCAACGAGATCAATAATAGAGTCTAAAATTCTATGATAATTGTATATAATTACAAAATTACTGGTTGAAAGTGATTTCATTTACTTTAGATCTAAAATTAATTAAAAGTTTATTATTTTTTTTTCTTTTGGGATGTTTCATAAGAATTATTCCTGACCTTATTGCTTTTCCTTATCCAATTGGTTATGACATTATAAATTATTATATTCCTTTAGCAGATAAATTAAATACAATATTTCCAAATGATTCATTTCAATTTTATCCATTTTTATTATATACATTTAAATCATTTATCCCTCTAAATCCGCAGGGTCTCGTGTTAAGTTTATCATCTTTAACATATGGCCTTTTTTCTATTTCAATTTATTTATTATTAAAAGGTCTCAATTTAAAACTTGCCTTATTTATGACTATTTATATTTTATTTCAAATTTCTGTTTTGAGAACTACTTGGGACTTACAAAAGGATATCCTTGCATTGTCATTTACTCTTTTAATTCTTTATTTCATCCTAGAAGACAGAAAATCCTATTTCTCCAAGAGAAGAAGAATAATTCATTTTAGTATCATAATTTCGTTAATAATTCTAACTCTTTTGACTGACAACATGGTTGCATTTTTATTAATTACATCATTATCAATTTATTTTTTGAGAAAAAAGAACATAAAATATATTATTTCTTTAACGATAATTCTAATTAGTATAATCACTTTTGTATTACTAGTTGATAACACTAAAAATAATCCACTTATTAATTCTATAAATCATATATTAACGGGCAATATAAAAGAAAATGAAAATTATAGTCCTGTAAATTTAGGAATTCTATTTGTAATGATGAATATTTTATCATTTCCACTTTTTATTTATGGGTTAAAATATTTGCATGAACCTTTGTTATATATTCCATTAATTATCGCGTTACTTGGCTCATTTACTTGGATAATATTACCATATTCTGCAATATTATTACCAGATAGATGGATTATAATTTCTGGAATATTTATGTCAATTTTTTCTTCTCATGGATTGGTTAGAGTATTCTCCAATTATAAAGATAAACCAAATTATAAGACACTTTCCCCCATTATTTCTTTTTATATCGTCATTGGCTTATTTTACATGATCTTGCCCTATGATTATGCTTTTCCAATTTATGGGATTTTTGCAGAGTATACACATTTTTTTGTTCCTTCCACAATGCAATTTAATTCCATTGATATAGTTGATAATAGAGATCTTTTAATAGTTATAGACTGGTTAAATAATCATACTAATCCAGAATCCATTATTTATGGAGATTCGTATCTCAGTGGTTGGATGAAAATGTTATTAAAGGACAATCGAATATTTCAGTATAATTATACTAAATTAAGTAATGGAATTCAGATTACATTAGCAAATAAAAATGATTCGATACAAGAGCCAAAAAAATTGCTTTTTTCACAAGGTAATTTTAGGATTATAGATAAATAACCAGATCTCATTAGTAAACAATTTATCTAAATCAATAGAACTACGATACATTGAAAAGAAATAATAACTGGTTTAGAAGACGATGGTTGGATTTTAGACAAGGTCATAGTATATATCTGATTTTTTTAATGACATTTGCAAATTTTATTGTTATTCAATATAGATTATTGATTGACAGGATGCCATCTATCGATTCGTTAACAGGAGGAAATATTATTGGATTTGCAATGACATTTATAGCTATATATGTTCCTCTTGCAATCATAATAGGATATTGGCATCGAAAGAGTCAATGGCGAGTAGAAGCTGAAGCATTATTTAATGAGAATAGAATCGGGGCAACTATGTGGCTTTTTGTCATAGATCTTATTGATGGTAAGATCACTGAACAGGAAAAAAAAGAAATGAGAGAGATGCTTTTAAAAATAACAAAAGGTAACAAAATTCCGAAGTCTGAAAAATTCGATAAGGATAATAAAGAGGTAAATAAATAATATTTTTCAAAACTATTGATAATACATATTTATTCAAATTTTACTACTAACTAATTGTTCTTATTTTCTAAATATTTTTATCTTATCTATTGTTTACTTGTTTGTTGAAGATATTGCATATCCATGATCAAGCTGGTGTTGCGTGTATATTAGCCAAATATCAGAGAACGAATAATATGAAATCAAAAGTATTGTCATCAAATACAATTGATAAATATGGAATATTAAGATTTTATAAAGATTATGTTGATATAATTGATCGAGCCAATTTTATAGAATATTGTCTTGCTGAAGCTAAAAGTGCAGATATTATCCATATTCATAGTGTTGAACAACTAGTAATGAAAATACGCAAAGTATTCGGCAATTCAAAAAAAATTATTCTTCATTATCACGGTACAGATATACGAGGGCTTAAAAATAAAAATAACCTGAATGGTTCTGCTATTCAGAATACCAAAACTAGAACCAAGTCATTTGCAGCAAAAGTAAAAAATAGGTTAAGGCTTATGCAAATGGGATATTATAGACCATTACGAATAGAATCCCAGAAATTAGCTAATGAAATACTGGTTTCAACTCCTGATCTTTTATCATTATTACCTTATGCGAAATATCTACCAAATCCAGTTGATGTTGATCATTTTTCGAAAGATGATACTATTCATAACAAAGTAAATAAGAATAATGCTCTAACTATAAAAACAGCGTCTGGAGATATTCAAAAGACCTTACTTTATTGTAAGGAAAATAATATTAATTTAAAGATAGACATCCTAGATAGAACCACAACACCCATATTATATGAAGAAATACCTGACTTTTTAAAAAAATATAATACATATGTAGATATAAGAATAGTTAATGATAAAATACTTGAAAATTTGAGTAAAACTGCACTAGAGTCTCTTTCTTGTGGTCTAAAGGTTTTGAACTATAAACTAGAGTATATAGACAGACTACCCTCAATGCATAATCCAATAAATGTTACCAATGAACTTGCAAATATATATAATAATATTTAAATTTACATTTAAATAATAAACAAAATCATAATGAATTGTTTAAACTTTACTAGAGAAACAGGAAAATAGGAATATTATATATTCCATAAAAATGCATTAAATATTCTTTTGAATAATGGTTAAATAAGAAATTATATATCATCAGATATAAACCTCGAAAAGACAAGAAATGTTTCTAATTGTAGATTGAAGATTGTGATTTAAAAAAGAGAATTCTTCTTGGTAACATATTTTTAAACTTAACATCTCTTATTTTTAATTTGCTTTCAACGATATTCTGAATAGGATTTCTTATTTTAGTAATTACATAGTAATATAGTTGTTAAAGAATACTTAAATAAATTCTATTTTAATAATTGTTTATAAAATTCAATTTTTTACTTTCAAATATAGATGAGGAACCAATTACTTTATCCTTATAATATATTCTTAATAATATATCTATTGGGGTTTTAATTGTTTTTCTCAGTCTTTTCTTGTGAAGCTAATTCATATATTATATACAATAATATTATATTTTGATTTTAAGTTCCGCTATTCTGTAATTTAAAGATTTACGAGAAAATATAAAATTATATAGAAGTTAATAAAAGTAAAATAATCTCAAATAAATTAAATTGTTATGATTGTAAATATACTAACAATGACGATACACAATATATTAATAACTATTTCATTTATTTAATATAACTAGAATTTGAAGATTTTACACATTAATGATCAGGCAGGCGTGGCTTGTATATTAGCAAAATTTCAAGAAAAACAAGGTGTTGAATCAAAAGTAATAGCTATTGCAGATAAATATGGTATAAAAGAATATTATCAAAATAATGTGATATTGGTAGAAAAAGAGAATTTTTATACTTCAGCTTTAAATGAATCTGCTTTTTACGATATCATACATATACACAGCGTTGATGCATTAGTATATAAGTTACGTAGAAGGTATGGGAATAAAAAGAAAATCATCTTACATTATCATGGAACTGATTTACGTGGGAATTATAAAAAAAGTATTAGTTTAACATTGAGACTAAAGCGACTTGGAGTAAGAATGAAGAATAAGTTATGGTTACTTAGAAATGGTTATACAGGATCTCTGCAAGACACGATGCAACAGTTAGCTGATATTGTTTTAGTTTCAACTCCAGATCTATTAAAATTAGCTAATAAATCTTATTATCTTCCAAATCCTGTGGATACAGAATTATTTAATGAAAACATTAGTACCCATCAAAAGGACCCTAAATATGATGCAATTACTATTAAAACTGAAGCTATAGACATTCAGAGGGCTTTACATTATATTAAAGATAGAAATATAACTTACAATATATACGTCCATGATAGAACATATAATCCAACTCCATACAAAGATATGCCCGACTTATTAAAAAAATATAATACATATGTAGATATAAAATTTGTTAATGGAAAACTTTTAGAAAGTGCAAGTAAGACTGCTTTAGAAAGTCTAGCATGTGGATTACAAGTCCTTAATTATCAATTAAAGTATATTAAAAAATTACCTATTGAGCACGAAGCACGAAATGTTGTAAACAATTTGTTTAGCCTATATTTAAGTGTCCAATGATACTGGAAGGGGTAATAAAATCGCCTTGTGAGTAGAATTTTCTTATGTTTATAGAGGTTAAAGTTAATCTCATCTAAAATACACAGTCAATAAATTTTTCTTAAATTTACTCTACAAAGGTACTATAATTTAATAGGAAGAATAATATTTAATATTGAAAATTAATATATTATAGAAGTAGAATAAGTG
>JAICEO010000117.1 GCA_025924135.1 Nitrososphaeraceae archaeon
ACAAATCCAAAATGATGGATCAATAATAAAATTTGTTGACAGTGTTTACAAAATTGTATTTAGTGCTCATCAAGCCATTAAATATGGCCATGATATTCGTTATATAACTGAAAGAGCAGTTTTTAAAATAAATGAAGATGGAATAATGCTTGAAGAAATCGCACCTGGTATTGATCTTGAGAAAGATGTGTTATCAAAAATGAATTTTAAACCTAGAGTGGGTATAGTAAGAGAAATGGATTCGCGATTATTCAGAGACGATAAAATGGGTATTAAGGAGGAATTTTTTCATAAAATTAAAAAATAGCCAGAGAGAAAATAGTGGGCTTAAACAGTCAAATTTTATGTGATTGCATTAATAAATTTTAGTAATCGGAGAATTTTGTCAAAAGAGAATTTAAAGATTATTAACCCTTTTTTAGTTTTATTTGTTATGTATTCCATCAAATAATCACCATCTTTTCCTTATTCATAAACGACTTTAAAAAACAATAACAAGAAATAATACTATTGCTAAAATAAATTTGGATTAATGTCATCTATTGATAATTTAGGAGAAAATGAATATAAGGATGAAGAATCTAATATTATTGGAAAATCAGAAGATAATGAAGATGAAGAAATAGCTGACAAAATAAAAGATGAGATTAAAAAAGAAGATAGGAACATTATAAATCAAAAAGAAAACCAAGACAGTCCAGAATCCCAATTTTCTTTTGAAATTACGTCAGAAGAATTGAAAGAAAAACTACATAAGAAATCAGGTAAACCGATCATGATTTTCGATATAGGAAATAAGGAAAGATATCAAAAAGAGCATATTCCAGGCTCAAAATTTGCAATATGTGACCAACAAACAATGAACAGTTTACTACCAAAATTACCAAAAAATATAGATATTGTCTTGGTAGCGGAAAATGAGGATTATACAAAACAGATGGCTCAGATAGCTAGAGAGAAAGGTGGTCTTAGAACAAGGTATTTGAAAGGTGGAATATCTTCTTGGAATGATGAAAAAACAGAAAACCAAGATCCAAAGATATCTGCAAAAGACTTGAAAAATGCAATAGATAAAGATAAAGTCAAGTTGGGTAACATATTCATGCTTGACGTAAGGAGTCCGGACGAATTCAGGCAATGGAGCATTGAAGGTAGCAAAAACATTCCTTTAGATCAGATTTCTAGTTTATTATATGAAATACCAAAAGATAAAGAAATTGTAACCATATGCCCTCAGGGTAATAGAGCAGGCATGGCTACTTTCATGCTTCAAAGACAAGGATATAATGTAAA
This sequence comes from Nitrososphaeraceae archaeon, assembly GCA_025924135.1. Lineage (GTDB taxonomy): Archaea > Thermoproteota > Nitrososphaeria > Nitrososphaerales > Nitrososphaeraceae > TH1177. The sequence goes on from JAICEO010000117.1 coordinate 1,294, forward strand.
GACTTTAGAAGAAGGACTAAATGGCTGGTCTTCTGCAGTTGAGCATTCTTCTAAAGAGTATAAGATTGCAAATGGACAGAAGATAAAGGTAGTACAGGTAAGAAAGATTGGAAAAGGATGTATATCGTATATTGTGTCTTTGATAGATAACAATACAAATATTAATGATGATGAGGCCATAGTGATCGATCCTGTATTTCCTATAGATGAATATATACGAATTGCTAATGCTGAAATTGGGAATGGAGCAAAAATAACCAAGGTATTTGATACCCATCTTCATGCAGATCATGTTTCTGCAGCAAGAGAACTAGCAAATAAAATCGATGCACAACTTTACGTTAGTTCCTATGAGGATTATTCACAAGATAGATATTATCAAAAACAAGGTCAAAAGCACTTTATCTCATTAAAAGAAGGAGATATCTCAACTGGAGAAAAAATAGACGGCAAACCATTAGAAATAAAGGTTATTCATACACCCGGTCATACTTCAGGAGGGATTTGCTTATTGATTTGCGGAAGATTACTATTTACTGGTGATACATTATTTGTTGATGGTGTAGGAAGACCTGATTTAAGAGACAAGGCTGAGGAATTTGCTTCGTTGCTATACAATACATTGCATAACAAGATATTCAATATGCAAAATAAACAAGACATCATTGTTTTTCCAGGTCATACTGACAAAATTATAGATGAAGAGGAGATCTTGTCAGAAGATCTTGATAATATACAAAAAAAATTAGTAATTTTAAATTTAGACAGGAAAGATTTTGTCAGAAAAATATCATCAATAATTATGCCAACGCCTTCTCAATATAAGGAGATTATTTTAATGAATAAAGGAGATAAAACAATTACCCCACTACAAGAGTTACAGGAATTAGAGATGGGTCCAAATAGATGTAGTATTTCTATTTAATATTATTATATAATTAATAATTAGGGCTGAAGGTAAATTTTTTTTCAAGGATGTCCATATCCATTTTTCATCATATTCATTAACAATAGTAAAATTATATTGTTATTGGCAAATACTACTAATATTATATATTTAATATAATTAAGGTGTAATCATGTAAAAAATAATTTACAAGAATGAAAATATTGAAGTCATTGAAGTCATAGAGATATGACTATAATTAGGATACAATAATACAATAATTGATGATATATCACTGTTATTTGTTGTTAAATTTAATTAAATACTCTTAAACGGATAATAATAGAAGAAATATATAGTTAGTATACTGCGTTAATTATTATCTAATTTAAGAAGAAGAAAAGTTAACGAATTATCAAATAGGGATATACTTGTTAGATAATAGCGAATTATACAAATTAAATCATGTTTATGATAATTAGAGTGCGAGATTATAAGTAAATTTATTAAGATAAATAAGTAATAATTATTGAACTTATGTTAAAGACATGTAATATAAAAGGATCCGTTAATGATAACTTTTCCAATATTCTTTCTCGTCCTTTTCTATCTGTTTATCCACATACAAAACTTTTCGAGCTAATACCTTTCTTTGCTATTGGTCCAGATATTTATGCTGATGGGCTATTAGTAACTTCTAAAAATATAATTCAGGATGATAAAGAGAAGTTTAATAATACTCAAGATAAAATTTTCAAGGAATCCAAAGGGGAATTATCTGATGAATTTATTAATGGTAGAATTTCCAGTAAACATCTTCTGTTAATCATTATCGATTTATTATCTGAAAGAAAATCTGCCTTATCTTTATACAATTTGACCGCAGCAGAAATAATGGATGTTTTAAATGAGGAATATATGATTGAACCAGATTCTACATTATCGAAAGTATTAGATATCTTCAAAAAAACAGGATTTGCATTTTTGCCTATAGTAAAAAAAACAAACTACAACAATTTGAATTCTTACAAAATGTTATCTTATCTGAGCGTTAGAGATTTTTTGCATTTCTTTTTGAAACATAAAAAAGAACAAAGGAATATTGATATTGATAATTCTTGCTTGAAAGAGATAAGAGATAAGCCAGTAAAAGAAGTTTCTTCGAGATTGATATCTGTTTATAAAAATTCACTTCTCTTAGATGTTATAAATATTATGTTAACGAAAAAAATAAGGAATATAGGAATATTAAACAACAATTCAAAGCTCATCGGTATAATGAATGATAGAAATATTCTCGAATTGATAGTAAGATCAAAGGATAAGTTTTCTATTACTAGTCATGAAAATAACAAATATGATATACCTTCTAACTTAAATTCCCAAGTAAGAGAATTTAAAGAATGTTCACTTGAAGATTTAGAAGTTGTATATAATTTTAAAATCCCACGAATGTTTGAAATAAAAGATAATAGTACTATCAGTAAGGCTGCGAATTATTTAAAAGATTTAAAACATCCTTACCTTCTTTTAGAAGGAAAAGATCGAATAGTTACTCCTTGGGATATAGTTATGAAAACTTTAAGATAGAACCAAACAAGGATATCTTTCATCTATTATCCACTCAACCTATTATCTATTCTAAGAAATGTAAATAGATAATTTTCAAATGAACATACCTTAAACATTGTTGATATAATGATGGGTTAAAATCTGAAGCCTGATTAGGGGGGAAATGGGTAATCGATAGTTCGGTCTATTCATTAAATATTCCTTAAATGGATAATCGAAGATAAAATTGTACTATGTTTGTTTTGCAATAACGAGATACATTCATCTTCTAGTAAAAGTATGCTCACATTTAATACAAATCCATTTAGGTATCGTCATTAATTTAATAAATTATGACTTCCTTTAAACTCTACTAAAGAGTTACTCTGAGTAACTCTTTGGAGCGACTCAATACAAAAGAAAAACCCTTTTGGTATCTTTTTCTAGAATTTTCGATTAGATTTTTTCATAGGATGCAGCTAGATACATTAATTAGAATTACTAGAATTACTATATGAAAATACTTGTAGTCGCAAATTTAGGGAGGAAAGTTATAATAAATAAAAAATTTAATAAATTCAAAGATATTCCCCTTCCATCTAATCATAGTTTAGTTAGTGTATTACATTTCATCAGTTGATTTTATAATAAAATTAACATCAGTTGACAAGATAAATAGATACATCATAAGTTCAACTTATGGATAGTTACAATATTTACTAGGGTTAAGATACAACATGTGCAAGTTCATATAAATTAAATAAATACCCATATATTGATTAAAATTCAAGATTAGTTGTTGTCTGACAATACCAAATTTAAAAATATACTGGTTCCCCTAGATGGCTCAGAGTATTCTCTAAAAGCATTGGAATATGCTTATCTAATGGCAAAAGGATTCAACGCTAAATTAACAGCATTATATGTTATACCCTCTTCTATAAGATATAATGGTTTGTTGAATAAAGAAAATGCTGAAATTAATTCTTCATTTAAACAAATTATACAAGTTTCATATATTGAAGCACAGAAGTGGCTAAAAGATATTACGCAAAAAAGAGATATTGAAATAGTAACAGAAGTGATTATTGCTGAAGAATCGATTGTTTCAGAAATAATTGAATTTGCAGAACGGGAAAAGATTGATTTAATAATTATGGGAACTAGGGGTAGAACAGGTTTTAAAAAGATACTTTTGGGAAGTGTTGCATCAGGTGTTGTAACTTATTCTCATTGTCCGGTTTTAGTTATAAGATAAAATATTATTAAATTTGGTGGTAAGAACACTGCAGTTGTAAAATTCTTGAATTTAACTAAATATTCTCACGTATTTTAGATCCCGTAAAATAAAATTATTACTTTAAACTTCAGATATATTATATTGATATCAAATAATGTATATATATATTAAGAACTTTCTATGAAATGTGACCGAGGATATCCTGCGTTTTGATCAGTTTGTACATTGTATAAAAAAAATTGAGGTTTAATGGCTGCCAACATTACAGCACCATTAAATTCTAATAGTTTCAAATGAATATCACTCACACTTTTCATTACCTCTAAGGATTTATAGTTTGGTCTGGAAACCATAATAAGTAGGTCATTGGAGGAACGTATGCTACTTGTAAAGTTGATAATAGCTTTTTGAATATTTAAAAGTTCGTTTTGATATTGTAATTCTACAAAACTAAAGTCAACTGTGACAAGACATCCCTCAGTTCTATTTCTTAAATCTTCGTATTCCATTTCCCACATGTTGAAAGTATTGAGAAAATCACTTTCTATTCCTGGTATGATATATGAAGAGATTTGTTCACTATGTTTTTTATCTTTTTTAGTTTCATTAGCTCTCCCTATTATTTTGAAATATTTATTTAAGAATTTTTTATTAACAAATGGGGTAATATAACGGGTAACTGCTAAGGTGTGCTGATCCCACGCTGAAATCACCAATGCACCATAACTCTGTGAAACAAAATTTAATACAAGTGGAACAAAAATAGGTACAAAGGCAAATCTATCGACTTCCTCTTCTATCTCTAATGATATTATACTGCCCTTTTTAAAACCTCCATGTAATTTATTGTCCAATCTTTGGTTTCCAGTAGAGAATATTTTCTCTTTATGAGGTAAGAAAACAAAATTATTTTTTTTATCGAAATTAACTTTATGGGAAAGAGGTGAAAATGTTCTAAACATTCCATTAGCTAAAGTAAATGCTATTTTCGATCTATTTATGCCAGTTCCTTTGAGTTTATATATTTGCATCTCTCGTAAACGGTATGACTTATAAAAAGATTGTTCAAGAGTAATAATCCCATCGATTAAATTATCCATATCAGTATTATTCATATCTTCAGTCAAAAAAATGATAAAACCTCCATTTTTATCTATTAAGGAAGATAATATTTTTTGTGTTCTTATAATATCGTTATTGTCAAGTTCGTTTGTTATGTTATCCCATATTTCTAATATTATAAATGGTCTTGGTTTTTCTTTTAAAGGTATAAACGGATCTTCAATTTTTTGAATCCTGTTAGATAATGTATTCATTATAGTATTCAATATAACTGAAGCTTCAGATAATATAAAATATGGATTGGTGTCGATAGATATTATGTTATATTATTTC
>JAICEO010000118.1 GCA_025924135.1 Nitrososphaeraceae archaeon
GGTTTACTTTATCATCTGTGTTTATTGGTGAGCCATATGGGTTTACTTTAACATCTGGGTTTACTTTATCATCTATGTTTGTTGGCGAACCAGAGGATAAGGGGCTAAAATCATTAGTATTTTCGTTAATTCTTCCTTCATTTCCTCCATCTTTTTCTTTACCTCCATCATCACCTCCATCTTTTTCTTTACCTCCATCACCACCTCCATCTTTTTCTTTACCTCCATCACCACCTCCATCTTTTTCTTTACCTCCATCACCACCTCCATCTTTTTCTTTACCTCCATTATCTTCTGTTTTAAAATCAGGAAAGATATCACCATCTTTACCTCCATTATCTTCTGTTTTAAAATCAGGAAAGATATCACCATCTTCAAAGTTACCACTATTATCTTGGGCATAAATTGGAGTAAGTTTTAAAAGAATATGGTTGTTATTTTCATAAAAATTTGTATAACTTTTAAGAGGATAACCAATAAGGATGATTATACTAAGAAAACTGATTAAACTTAATATGACCCATAAATTTGGCATTTTCAAAATTAATTGTTGGATTATATTATAAATATATTATATTCATCTAATTAAAACATTTTTAAAATATTGAAAAAAAGTCTATTTTAATATCTTAATATTTATTGATAATGACTTTAATTTTAATTTCAATTTATCATATACTATGCCAGAGACACTCTCTATTGATTATTCTATATTTTAATATAACCAAGTCAAATCTATATACAACTGTTTTAAATGATTATTAATGTTTAACCAAAGATGAAGAAATTGCAACGTGGAAAGGATATGGAATAGGAAGGTATAATGGTCGTAACAGAACAGATAAAGGTTCAGTATTTTTCAAGACTTTTGCAAATGGAAATTTGACATTTCTAAATAAAAAAATGGAGTCTTTGAATATGAAGCAAATGAAAATGGCAATACCAATGGAAAAATTTGGGAATGGAAATAATAAAATAGAAATATAAACTATTTTTATTGTTTCATTATTATCTTTTAACCTATCGTATTCTATTTTTGTCACTAATAATTTCATTATAGCGAGGTAATAGTATAAAATATATCATATTCTGTTCCAGTTATAAAATAAAGTAACCATCCTATTAAAACAATTTGATCAAATGAAAAGTCATTTCTTTTTCAAATATTTCCAAATAAGATAATACCACCTTCTGTAAATAGAATTTTTATTGTCATTGTTTTAGTATAAAAATGTTTAATCAACAATAAAAATTTGGAATGATATTTTTAATAATACTATTACTATAATAAAATTTTTCGGCACCGTAAATTGAAAAAGGGTATGATTATTTTCCTATCAGACTCTTCCATATTGTTGCTATGGCTTCAACATTATATATCCTCATCTTCGAATTCTGATGTTGTAATATTTACTTATTGAATAACGTTGCCTAATCAGTACACAACTTTGTTTGCTGAGTAATGCTTAAATATTATTTTCTTTATTACTAGCTATTAAATTCTTATTTCGCTATACTATCGGTGTTACTCTTATTTAGTATCATATACTAAATATTCTGCTTGTTAATTATTGTAATTGTAGATATATTACTTCAAATTGTATAAATAAAATGATTGATAGTAAATAAACAAATATTACTATTGTATAGTCATTAATACATGGATTTATATACCTTAGTAACGTATATATAAATATGTCAGCAAGAAAAGAAGAACTAAAAGTAAACGAGAATATAACTGTAAATGAACCAAAATTTAATGAACAAAATTCAAATAAATTTAACAAAGACAACAATAATTTCAATGAAAGAACAAATAACACCTTAAATCAACAACAAGATGCAATAAACAAGACACTAGACAACACCTTGTATAATGTCAAAAGAACAACTGATGAAGCTACACGAGAGATTCCACGATATACACAACGTATTGCTGAATATCAAGAACAAACTGTTCAAACTATAAAAAATATTGCTTCTGACTTTATTGAAGCACAAAAACAAGTAATAAGCTCTTTTCAATCACAACAAGTAGATAGAAGAAATAGTGGTGGTAATGTATGGGATTTGTATAATCCACAAAGAATCGCAGAAAATCATGCAGTAATGGTAAATAACTTTACAAGTTATATGATAAATACAAGCAATCTAATAAATAACGCTCTAGCATCAAATATCAGAGTATACAATACAGCACTTGAACAAACACGTGATAATCTAAAGGCTTTAACAAAGACAAACACCAATTACATACAAACAGTATCAGGTAGTAGCCAACATAGAGAAGTAAATACTAACTAGTCCTCAAAAATTTTTAGCAGTTTTATTTTTTTTGAATAATTCTCCAATGGTTTTTGATAACTGTTTCAAACTAACAATGAGTTTACAAAACCCTATTATTCAATGGTATTGATTGTTACCAGAAAAGAGAGATAAATAATTAAAAAAAAGAATCTATCTGGTTGTGTATATGTCTATTATTTTTCCTTTTGTAAATCTTGGAAAGAATCAGTATGAATATGTGATGCTACATGTTCATTACAATAATAAATTGAACATTCAGAACAATGATTTCTTGGCTTGTTATAGCATTGAAATTTTGTACAAAGCAGTCCCTTCAAGGATTCTTCTCTCCATTTATTGGCGTCGGTAATATGACTCATAATGAAACTTTATAGAGATAATATATTTGACTTTAGATGAAAATTTCTATTTAACTATTACTTACAATAATATTTTACTACGTTCAGTGGTGCGTTCAATTGTAATTCATGACTAGTTATTATGTACAGGCTTTGTAATAATAAATTCTCATCTAAATTATTTATTATTTTGTCAAAGATATTTTCCTAAATATACAGTACTGCAAAAATCATTCTTATATAGTGTTATTAACTTTATTGCAATATTAACAATGAAAATATAATGGTAGAAAAAGAATTAATAGAACAAAAAATCGGTGAAGCAATTGGTTTAGAAATTGCTGCTCAAAAATCTGTAGATGAACTAGTGTCTAAAGGACTGCTAAAAGCAGAACACGAAAAGAAATTAAGGCCTATGCAAGAAGAGGCAAATACACAACAAAATGAAATGAATTCTCTTGTTAAAGAAATTGCAGAAGATGAAGGTTTTGACATAGAAAATATAAATTCTGTTTCTAATGAAACTGCTCTAAAAGCATCAAAAATAATGGAAACATATCTTGGAGAAGAACCTGATACACAAGAGGCCTTAGAATTTTTATGTTTGGCTGAAGGTGCTGAAGTTACTCATTATGAAGTTCTTGCGTCTGTTGCAAAAGAAGTAAAAAGCAGAAAATTTGGAACTAAAGTTAGAGATATATTAAAAGAAGAACAGAATCATTTAGAAATGTGTACAAAATTAGCAAAACAAAATATTAATAAAGAATAGCAAATTTTATTACATATGAAGAAGAAAAAATATTATTTTTTCTTCATAGTATTCACTAATTACTAATAAAGAAAAGGAAATTTTAGATTTAATTTCTTGTCTGGTTAATTGAAACCATTATCTTTGTATAATTTTTTACTAATTTATTTCACCAATTATTATAAGATAAGTTGCATGTTAATTAATTGTAGGTATAACATATAGTGGATGAAGTATTAAAATCAATATTAAAACGACAAATACCTTTTATAATTGGTGGTACTATAACTGGAATAATTATGACATACTATTATGGCTTTTTATTTACTATTATAGTAAATAGTATAATATGGTATGTAATTTCCTATTTAGTTAGCAAATATTATTACAAATCTAAAGGAATCAATGACCAAAAATATCTCATTCAATATGGTTTATCTAAGCTAAAATCTAGAAAAAGATAATTATAGATGAGTTAAAGATACAAAGATTCACTATTATAAGAATAGAGTTGTAATACAATAAATTATAATTTTAACCCAAATATCTGATACTCTTTTATAATTTAAACAACATGCTTTTACAAGAGTTCTAATATAGATTGGAATGATGAATTAAAAAAAAGCAAGAGGAATTTATCCTCTGTCGGTTGTACTCATAGGCTATGACATTATTACAAATTTTTTAGATATTTAAAATCTCCTCACGCACTCTTTACAACCTAACATAATAATTGAAAAAGAAATTCTAAATATTACTATTTTTATTATTTTCAGTCCAATATTTTTTAAAAGACTTTAATATATTTTCCTTTGATGCTGGTACGTTGTATATTTCCTCTGACCAAAGTACTTTTTCTATATCGTGCATATGTTTAATTTCTGAAATAATATCTACTAGACATTCACTATTATCATATACGAATTCTGCTACTATATCAGAATTTCCTACATGTATAGATACTGATAATATGCCATCTAGTTTTGATATTGTTTCTGCTCTCTGTTTTAAATTTCCATCTCTAAGATAGATATGTAACATACCCTTTTATTCCCAATATTTTGAAATTTGGGATATATTCTTGAATTACTATATTAGAAAGTAATATTATTTTTCTCCTTCTTCGAAGAGTACTAAGAGGTATTTTTAATGTTGATGATATTTTCATGTTATTATAACCAAGAACAAGCAAAGTAATTATTTTAAAGTCTACTTTATCGAACTTGAGTTTATCGTTAACATCATTATTTATTCTGTTCGCAATTTTTTCCAATTAGTAACAACAGAACCTAGAAAAACTTATCATATTATATACCTAATTATATGGTAACAAACACTGTTTATAACGCTTTCTATCAAGTATTATTAGATATAAAATTTAGGACATCAATGATTTATATGACATATTATCAAGTGAAAATAATTTTTAACATCATTTAGTATAATATGACTTCAACATTTACAATTACTAAACTATTACTCGAATAAAATTAAAATTGATTCAAAATATTATTATTATATAATAATCCATTACCTTTTTATTGTTCGTAGAAATTAAGGAGTAAAATGCTTGATGAATATGCAATTTGTAAAAGATGTAATCATTTAAGAAAAAACCACTTATTTTATCAAGGAGATGACAAATGTACAAAATGTGATTGTAATCAATTTATAGAGTAATTTATCAACCGATTTTTGACACTGTTTCAAAAAAAACTGTGAACAGGATAAAACCCCTCAAGAATAAACTTAATGGGTCTTACAAAAAAATTGGCAGTTGAAATATTATAGGGATAGGTGAGAACTTTGATTAGACAAAAACTACTTGTTAATTATCTCTATTATGACTTTATGAAATTGGTATATTGATTAAATGTTTTTCAAGGATAGATAATAATTCTTTTATTCGGATTGGTTTTTGAATAAATCCATCAATCTTTATACCTTCTAGCTCAGAATAGTCGATGACATCATACGCTGACATCAAAAAAAATGAAATAGTGGCATCAATTTTTTTAATATTTTTTAGCAAATCAAATCCAGTCATTCCAGGCATTCTAATATCAGAAATTACTAATCCATATTGGTTGCAATTTGTTTTGTAATGTTCTAATGCCTCGAGCGGATTTGTAAAAGCTATCACCTCATAATTTTTATTTTCAAGTAAATCTTTGAACAGATTGACAATATCAAATTCATCATCCACCAATAAAATTGATTTTAACTTGGTACTTATTGGCATTTATTTTAGTTTCCCTAGTTTGTTGATTATTGTTAAATTTGCGCAAGGATAACGAGTGCTTAAATTTTTATTGCCTATGAAAAGGATTAGTAAAAGAACATTTTGATGCACTACATATTCATCCCTATTATATTACCGTTACTCAGCTATAAATGGCTACAATTCAAACATTACTTATTTCTTGTTAAATAAATCATAAATCGTCTTATTATAACAAATAAAAACCAAATTTCCTATTGAATATAGATGGAATATCAAAGGTTATCGTTTATTATACTGTGTTTTTGTTATGTTTATCTATTTAATTTATTGAAATACTAATCTAATAAAAGACCAATAACATTTCGTTTATTCTATGATATTATATGTGGGATGGAATGGATGTTTCTATTAACACTATACTGCTGTTTATATTCCAACTCATCTATCTAGTGTGTTTGTGTTTATTTAATATATTTTTGACGAAATTATTATATACATTAGTGACAATAATACTTAAGAAATGTCTGCACGTGCAGATAAGTCTGTTCCTGCTTTATCGGATATAGATAGAAAAATATTAAAAATTCTTCTTGTACCAGATGGTGATATACAATCCAACACGATAGCAACAGAATTAGGAATTCCAATTA
>JAICEO010000119.1 GCA_025924135.1 Nitrososphaeraceae archaeon
TGTTTCTCTATATTCTCATTTGTTATTTTATCATAAACCTTTGTATGCATAAAGAGATGAAAAAATGTCTTATTTGGATTGTAGAAATATCTTAAAGTATAGTAATTCTTAGGATGACTATGGGAATGGTTTATTTTGGATTCTTCTGTTTTGGAATCAAAACATAATTCAAAACAGGAACTTGAGGTATTTTCGACTTTCATATAATATTTAATAGATAATCCGAGAATTTAAATATACTGTAACAATAAAAAAAGTATGTATTATATTATAATAGAAACTAAATTAATTATATAGAATCATACTTATCTAAATTAAATATAGATACCTTAGTTTGTTACAAATTTAATATTTCTAATTCTAAGTACTTTATTTTTTCAATCTCTTGCTATTTCTAATCTATCAGTTTTAGAATTTACTATTTTTCTAAGATTCTACTCTTTATTATTAATGTTAGGAATTATGATTGTAGCTATAATTGAAAAAGTAAAACATAGTTAGACAGATATATTTAAGATTGAATTAAAAATTGTAATCTATTACATGCAAAGAGAAAATAACAAAAGATTTTAATAAATTGTTTATAAGACCATAATGTAAGATCACCTATCAAATTCAAGCCATGTTGAGAGCCATGTTGAGAGAGCAATACCAAGAAGTGAAAATAAATCAAGTTTTAGTGTCATTGTATATTAGAGTCAAGATAAGATTATTGATTGATTCAAGTAAATAGTGAAAAAGGGGTTATACATTTTATAAATGAAAGTTTATGCTGAGAAAAAAAGAAAAAGAAGGAGGATATAAAATATACATATACATACATGAATAACAAAAACCAAATATCTGGGCTACATCATGTTACGGCCATTTGTAGTGATCCACAAAAAAATATTGATTTTTACACGAAATTATTAGGACTTAGGTTGGTCAAATTAACAGTAAACTTTGATGATCCTACTACATATCATCTTTATTATGGGGATGAAGTAGGTCATCCAGGAACAATTTTAACATTCTTTCCATGGTCTGATGCTCCAAAAGGTCATAGAGGTACAAGTCAAGCTATAACAACATCTTTTTTAGTACCTGAAAAATCTATTGATTATTGGAGGGATCGTCTTAAAAATAATGACGTTTGTTTTGGAGGTCCTAAAAAACGTTTTGAGAATGAACAGGTAATAACATTATACGATCCGGATGGTCTTGAATTGGAACTTGTTGCTCACTCATCAGCCAAGGAGAATGATGAAAGATTTTGGAAAGATGGTCCAATCTCTTACGAAAATGGTATAAGAGGATTTTATTCTGTAAGTTTATCTGAAGAAGGGTATGAGCTAACGTCAGAAATTTTAAATGAATTAGGATACAAAATGATAGAAAGCGAAGGTAATCGTTTCCGCTTTCAACATACAGATTCAAAATCTAGGGGAGCTAAAATGTTAGATGTTCTTTGTTTGCCATATACTCATCCTGGAATGATTGGAATAGGAACTGTTCATCATATAGCATTTCGTACTTCTTCAGACGAAAGCCAAAAATTGGTTAGGGAACGTATTATAAAAAAAGGCTTAAATCCTACACCTGTAATTGATAGAAATTATTTCCATTCAGTATATTTCAGAGAACCAGGTCAGATTTTATTTGAAATTGCTACAGATCCTCCAGGATTTACTATAGACCAAAAAATAGAAGATTTAGGAAGAAGGCTAGTCTTACCCACGTGGCTTGAACCTTTAAGAAAAAACTTAGAAAAAGTATTGCCAAAGGTAGACCTATCCAATAAAACCAAATAAGTAAACAATAAGTGACTAGCAATAATGATTAAATCACAGAATTTTGGTTTTACTCATATATTTATTAATTCTTTTCATGACAAAGAATATGATAATAATGGAAGTAAGAAATTAACACTTGTATTATTGCATGGTACTGGTGGCAATGAAGAAGATCTTCTCTTTCTAGGAAAGGAAATTGAATCTCATGCATCTATATTGAGTCCTAGAGGAAAAGTATTGGAAAATGGTATGCCTAGATTTTTTAGACGATTATCTGAGGGAGTCTTTGATATAGAAGATCTTAAAATTAAAACTCATGAGCTTGCTGACTTTATTCAAAAGTGTTCTTTACATTATAAATTTGATTTAAGCCAAACAATAGCAGTAGGATTTTCAAACGGAGCTAATATTGCTACTAGTATGCTCTTTCTTCGTCCAGAAGTAATTCAAGGCGCAATTCTTTTCAGGGCAATGGTTCCTTTCATTCCTGATTCTCTGCCAAATCTTTTAAACAAAAAAATACTATTATCGGCAGGGCTACAAGATCCTATAGTTTCTAGAAATGAGACTGAAAATCTGTATAGATTATTTCAAAAGACTAATGCAATAACAACATTGAAGTGGCAACCTTCCAGCCACAATCTGATTCAAGAAGATATACTAGTTGCAAAATCATGGATATCAAATAATTTTCCCGCTAAATAAAATAGAAAATACAATTAATTTATTTTAAAAATAACTATTTTATAATCTGATTTTTCAGACATTTGTTCTAATATTGAATTGTTTTTTAATAGACCAGATAGATATTATTATTTTTATAATAAGGCTTTGTCAAGTCATCGGTTGATTCTAGACTGAAATGAAGGTGTCAAAATTTTATTTATAGATGGTTATTACATATATTCACTTAGACCTTCATCCGAACATTTTTGACCGCAATAATCACAAATTAATTCATTAGTATTATTCTCTGTTGCTCTAAACTTCCCTTTCTTACATGTTGGGCATAATTCTAATTCAGACATATTATATTAAATCAATAGCTAGAATAAAAATTCTATCAACCGAATTTTTATAGTTCTTGAATGAAGAGCAATCAATCGGTTAGTTTACAAAACCTTATAATAATATGATGATTTACATATCTTTTATTTTTACTAAAAGATTAGAATAAGATTTCTTATCTTTATCTATATTCTGAATTAATATCTTAAAAAAAACAAACTATCATTAGCACTTAGCACATAATCTAAATGTAATATATTACTATCATTATCTAGTTTAAGCAGTTAAATACCTATAAGTAACAATCTTTGAAAAGAATTTAAAACATGTATTTATTGATAAGGACAAAGAAAAAAAATGATTCTCACTGAACCAGTAATAAAAATAATAAAAGATAAAAATTTTGCTTTTTTGGGAACAATAATGAAAGATGGTAGGCCACAGGTATCTCCTATTTGGATCGATATTGATGACAATAATAATATTATTTTATTCAATACAGCCCAGGGAAGAATAAAACATAAAAATATTTCAAGAGATCCTAGAGTATCCCTATCACTTGTCGATAAAAATAATCCATATAGTATGGTAACAATTCAAGGAACTGTCATTGAACAGACAACAATAGGAGCTGATGAACATATAGACAAACTTGCAAAAAAATATCTTAATATTGATAGATATCCAAGTCATTCACCTTCAATCAAACGAGTGATATGTAAAATTAAACCAGAGAAAATATACTATTTACCTCCAAGATATACAGAGTTTATTGGAAAGTCTTAGATCTATTTTATTATAACTATTAAAGGTTCTGTAAACTTGACGTCACATTTCTAAGGTGTAAAAAAACGTCGGATATATAAAAGCAGTTCTCCAAGCATTAGAAACGTCTGGAATTAGATTGCACAGGAAAGCTGTTAAAAAGATTTTTCTAAAGAGAGACAAAAATTTTTAATTTTTTACTATTTTTTAATATATCAAAGCTAAATTTTAGCTTTATAGAATATAGCTTTTTAGAAATTCGGTGTTAGAGGCTACAATAACACCGACTTGGAGCGTAACAATCTACAAGAAGTAGCAATTCATAATAGACCTGAATGAATAAAAATTTTGGTTAACAAGATTACCGAATTATGTTAGAGAAATATCCGACGTTTTTTTACACCTCTCAAACCGACATAGTTTACAAACCCTATTAAAAACTATATAGTAACGATTGAATTGAACATTTAATATAATTATATCCTATCCATTAATTAGATCTTTCAATTAATAACAATAATAATAACAATAATAATAATAAAAACAATCTTAATAGGATATAAATGAACAATAATAGCAATCTTATACATAGATTATTTAAATCTCTGAGAACACACATACAAGGTAAGATCATACTCATAAAGATTACTAGTCGAATTTGCAGTCCTAATATTCTTTATCGTATTATGAGTGATTCGGCTCAGGATTGGTGTCGAAGGGGAGTAAATCAATGACTACAAACTTATGGCCAGCATTACCGTTGGCAGAATGGAAAGACACTTATGCCACATTGCATATGTGGACACAAATAGTAGGCAAGATCCGACTAACACTTACCCCACATAGAAATCACTGGTGGAATACTACGTTGTATGTTACACCTAGAGGACTTACAACCTCATCTATGCCCTACAATGATAGACTACTCCAGATAGACTTTGATTTTATTGATCACCTGCTTGTCATCCAAACAGATGAGGGTTCTACTAAGAGAATTCCTCTTAGACCACGATCAGTATCTGAATTTTATAAAGAAACAATGGCAGCGTTGGAATCTCTGGGGAAGCCTGTAACTATTTGGACAACACCTGTAGAAGTACCAGATCGTACTCCATTTGAGGAGGATTTTAAACATGTAGACTATGATCCTGAATACGCACAACGTGTATGGCGCATTCTGGCTCAAGGAAGTCGTATACTCTCTGAGTTTAGTTCTCGATTTATTGGTAAAGTTAGCCCAGTACATTTTTTCTGGGGAGCTTTTGATCTGGCAGTAACCCGATTTTCAGGACGAACAGCGCCGTTGCACCCAGGTGCACCAAATATGGCCCGTTTTGTGGCCGTAGAAGCGTATTCGCACGAAGTGAGTAGTTGCGGCTTCTGGCCAGGTGGAGGTCCTATAGATGAACCAGTTTTCTATGCTTATGCCTATCCTGAACCTCAAGGGTTTAAGGAGTATTCTATCCAGCCACAAGACGCATTCTACCATACAGGAATGGGAGAATTCCTTCTTCCATATGATGTTGTCCGAAGGTCTGATTCACCTGACAAAATATTATTGTCTTTCTTACAAAGCAGTTATGAAGCAGCAGCAATATGTGCAAACTGGGATCGTCGTACATTGGAACGTCAGTAAGTTAGTAAATTCAATTTTTTGTCTCTTATATGCCTTCACTTTCATTATGTTCTTATATCTTGAAGATGTGCATAAGAAATAAAAGAAAAACATCTGACAAAGATAACTAAATGAGATTCAATTTTTGCAGTAATTAAATAAGAAGCTAGAAATTGACAATATCAATGATAAAATGGTGCTAGCAATCGAAAATTATTAAATTGAAGGTATAGATCATGTATATAGAGAATTTATCATCATAATTGGCATGAAATTCATGATTGGATTAATATTAATGGAAAGGTTTTTAAAAAATTGATCATTTACTTATGTAAGGAAAAACAGTTTCAAGCCACCTCTGTACAAATGTTTGATTATTTTTTATTATAGGTAATGAAAAGAATGAGGACTGAAAGGGTGAGAGATCAAATTATACTTTCAATCTTTGGAGATAATGTCTTTGGTTTCTTGGGGATGGAGAGGGAAATTTCAGAGCATACAAAAAATGACTAATATAGAGTATCTCAAGTTAGTCTTTCTATAATATAATTTAGGTGTTAATATATGATAGGATAATTTTTTAAATATAATTAATTTTGATATAAAAAGTTAAAAATTATCTAGATAAAGAATAGTAAGTTGGCTAATATAGCTATTATTGTTGGATCAGTAAGGCAGAATCGTCAAGGTATTAAAGTTGCTCGTTGGATGGAAGAAAAATTGAAAAATCGAGATCATATTGTCTATTTTGTAGATCCCCTTAAACTTAATTTACCGCTTTTAGATAAGATGTATAAGGAAATTACAAACCCATCAGAAAATTTAAAACAACTTAGAAATCAAATTATCGAAGCAGATGGTTATATGCCTATCACTCCAGAATATAATCATAGTACATCTGCAGCATTGAAAAACACACTAGATTATTTTCTAGAGGAATATTATTTTAAACCTTCTGCAATTGTATCATATTCTGTTGGTGGATTCGGGGGAGTTAATGCTGTACAACATCTTAGATTGATATTTGCAGAATTAGGGGCACCATCAATTCCCTCCTCTTTTTCAATATCCAAAGTTCAAGATGTATTTGATAATGATGGTAA
>JAICEO010000120.1 GCA_025924135.1 Nitrososphaeraceae archaeon
CCTACCCATCTTTCGGGAGAATCTAAAATACTACTAGTATTACCATGAATATCAGGAGGAATCATAGGTCCTATACTTACCTTTGGATAACCATACTGTCCTACAAAAACAGAGGGAGGACTAGCGCCTGAGATTGTTGAGCTCGCAAAACGTTTTGAATTCTCTTTAAGATATGTTAACCAATACTTTTCGAGTTGCTTTTTTACTTCAATATAAGAAGTGAAGGAGGAGGACACAGACTAATTATATTCATAGATGGAGCTTGTTATTAATGGATTTTATTCAAATATCAATTTTAACTGGAAAATAACTATTTCAAATGCTTTTCAAATTCTTACCAAATGATTATCAAATCTTTATCAAATAGATTTCTAATAATGTTCAAAAGATTTTCAAATTCTTTTCAAATACCCGTTTACTCCTCATTTTAAGATTATAATGATGATACTTTAATTGCAGTTATAATACTATAATTATCAAAATTTTATTATCATTACTATTATGAATCTACTAGAGTTTTTAACTATTTTCTAATTTATTAATATAGTAATCGTTTTAAATAAATTTTTTAGCATAATTTTTATGAGACCCATACCAGATTCAATAAAATCAGAAATCATCAAAAAATTCTTAGAAGGATGTTCAATCCCTGAAATCCACAAAGAACTTGACATTAGTATCGGAGCTATATCTGCAATTACAAAAGAGGAATGTAGAAAAAATGAGTATTATCTGTATATACACGAGATAGCAAAAAAATTTAAGAGCAAAAATTTAGAAATCTCAGCTGTAATTTCTGGTGTCAGACTTTATAACAAGATAAAAAAAGTAGGTTTAACTTGTTCAATTTTTGAGAATTTTTTAGAAGCTACAAATACAGAAAGCTACAGATTAAATAAGGATCATTCTGAGTTTTTAGAAGACATAAAAAGAATTGTCCGTTTTGAAGAATTATGCAGAATAAAGATATGGAAGATACCTGTATATATGAACGATGCAATAAAGCGCCGGAATGAATTGAGAAGGGAAAAAAAGAACTAATTGAAAAAATTAAAAGGTTATATTCACAACATGAATTAGAAAAATCTGATATAGAAGAATATCTAGAAGAAAGGCCATTATTTTTGGAATATAAAAGAAATAAAGATAGATATCCCAAATATCCTGAATGGATAACGACTCCAGAAGCATTTGAGGAGGCTTCTACAAAAATTGGCACAAAAATAGCACCAAAGATTTTTTATAATAAGCTTAGGCGGGTCTATCTATTTCCTAATAGATATATTAGTATCGTAAAAAAAATAATGGCTGTTGATGAAAATGATTGGTCGTTATAACGAAAAAAAAATTATTTTATTATCGTTATTCTCTCTTTTTTTTTCCAAATGTTGCATAATATAGAAAATAAACAAGATTAATACATCTGCCACTGTAATTTTATTATCTATAATTTTGATTATCATAAAAAACCTCACAAAAAAATTTGATAAGATAATGGCTGTTGATCATGTTTCATTAGACATACATAAAGGTGAGGTTTTTGGTTTACTTGGACCAAATGGTGCAGGCAAGACAACAATAGTCCATATGTTGGCAACTTTGCTGAAACCAACGAGTGGTATGGCCGAAATTAACGGATATAATATTGTAAAAGATCCGGCAAAAGTAAGAAAAAATATAGGAATTGTATTTCAGGCACCAAGTAGCGATGATATGTTAACAGGTTTTGAAAATCTCAAAATTCACTCATATTTATACGGGGTCCCATCAGATTTAAGAATTGATAGAATTAAAGAATTATTAAAATTAGTTGGGTTATATGAAAGGAAAGATGATATTGTAAAGAAATACTCTGGTGGAATGCGAAGACGATTAGAAATTGCTCGAGGTCTTATTCACAAACCTAAAGTTATGTTTT
This sequence comes from Nitrososphaeraceae archaeon, assembly GCA_025924135.1. GTDB lineage: Archaea > Thermoproteota > Nitrososphaeria > Nitrososphaerales > Nitrososphaeraceae > TH1177. The sequence continues at coordinate 1,919 of JAICEO010000120.1, forward strand.
TAGATGAACCCACGCTGGGCCTTGACCCAAATAGTAGGAAATCAATGTGGGATTATATTCAAAAATTGGTTAAAGAAGAAAAAATTACTATAATATTGACAACACATTATATGGAAGAAGCTGATACTCTATGTGATCGAATTGGCTTTATCAACAAAGGCAAAATAATTGCTATTGATACTCCAGAACAATTAAAGAGGATGATTAAGAATAATAGCGATAATACTACAGACAAATATATTGGAGATACTATCAAGTTATATTTTAAAGTACCAGACGCGAGAGACTCGCAATTAAATAATAGTCATATATTAACAAAAAATATAGAGATTTTAAAATCATTCAAATTTGTCAAGAAAGTAGAACAAGAAAAAGAATCTGAAATTAAAAAATTAGTAGTATTGATCTTACACGTTGATAATATTAATCATAATTTACCGATAATATTAAAATCTGTTGATAAGGTTGAATCTATCGAATTTTCACAGCCTACTTTAGACGATGTTTTTTATACTTTTACTCAAGGCAAAATTGCTGAAGAACCTGAAGGAGGTTTTATGGAACGATATGCACAATACGACAAAAAATAAATCAATCATGATATTAAAAAATAAAACAAATACAGCCATATTTTTACCAATATAGAAAATGAAGAGAACAATAATCATAATAATAATAAATAAAAGACAAAATAATGAGAGGTGAAGGACAATTAATCAAATTTTAAATTCTAAATTGGTAAATAATTTTTTAAGTATTTATGCCATATGGCTACGTGAATTCAAAGTTTACTTAAGAGAAAGAAGTAGAATAATTGGATCCTTGTTTACACCATTACTTTGGTTATTCATAGTTGGGTCAGGAATAGGATCATCAACAACTCTTTCTATAGATGTAAATTATCAAAAATTTATTTTTCCTGGTATAATAAGTATGTCAATTATTTTCACATCAGTTTTTTATGGAGCATATATAATATGGGATAGAAAATTTGACTTCTTAAAGAGTGTAATGGTAGCACCTATAACTAGAGAAACAATTTTTATTGGTAAAACACTTGGAGGTATGACCAATTCTATGATTCAAGTATTTATGTTACTAATTATTGGTCTTTTCATAGGAATTGAATATTCACTAATTTCCGTATTACAAATAATTTTTGTTTCTATAATATTATCTTTTTTACTTACTGCTTTGGGTCTGGGTCTTGGAAGTCGGATGCACAGTCTGGAAGGATTTCAGATGATTGTTACCTTCGTAGTATTTCCTTTATTCTTTTTGAGTGGAGCGCTATATCCCTTAGATAATTTACCTGATTGGCTATTATTCTTGACAATATTCGATCCAGCTACATATGCAGTAGATGCTTTGAGGAATTCAACATTAGGTATTGCAACTTATTCATTTGAATTTGATTTGCTGTTATTATTCTGTTCTACTATTATAACTACATTATTTGGAATGCTATCATTTAGAAAAATGAGAGCGGTATAATAATTTATTCAAAACCTTGCTTCAAACATGATCTACATTTAATAAAGGTGATCGCTTTATTGTTGTAAAAGGGGCTATCGTCTAGCTTGGTCCAGGATACCAACTTCTAATATGAAGGTATAAGCCTGGGGCGCTGGCGGTCGTGGGTTCAAATCCCACTGGCCCCATATAGTATAAGGGGTCAGTTAATGTTTATAAAGATACTGATTAATTTCTTTCTCGATGTCCACAGGCTTAAACCCTCTAATACAATTAATATCAAAAAATCTTTCCCGGAACAATATATTGAACTATTAAGCAATTTAATGCGCCGAAATGTTCTGACTGTAATAAAAAATTACTGTTCATTGGAATTGATTATTATTGTATAAATTGTTGGAAAATTCCATTACAACGGTAAATAATTTAACACCCAAAAATCAACAAGTTTTTAAATAAAACTGCTTTTACTATTGATTGCTACTCTATTGTCACAATTTGGATTCACGGGTGTTATTGTAGCCTCTAACACCCAAAAAATCAACAATTTTTTATTCTACCTTCTCTTGTAATAATACACCATAAGAAGTCCATGTCCTTACATCGTAGTCTTTGGGTGTTAGAGTAACTTTAACACCCACAATAAAACCTACAATCGTTATATTTTTTATTGTACATATAATAGGTTACACGACCTCAATTAATTTCAACCAATGTCAAGAATGGGTGTTACGGTAGGCAAATCTAACACCCATTTTCAGAACTATAATCGCTTTATCCTTTCCTTAATCTCATTTACAATAAGTTCAAAAGTATCAGTAGAACCTGAAACTCCAAATATTACATGTCCTAGTTCTCCATACAATTTCCTTTTGTATTCAAAACTAATAGAGCCAATTTCATTAGCTTTAGTAATTTTTTTATCGGCTACTAATACTACTTCATCGATACACCTCGCTCCTAGAATTAGGCTTTGGTACAAGTTTTTTATGATAATATGTCGGTTTAGTAAATGAATTTACCTGGCTAAATCTTTTATTCCTTTGCCAACCTTTGAAACTAAGTTCTTTGCTCCTTCAGTGATGTTTCCCCCAAGATCAGTAGCATTTTTTTGTATGGGGATTGCCTGACCTGTCTCGTTAGAAGATGGACTTATCAGTGTCTGATTTGTTGCTTTTACTATATTCTGTTCAATTTGATTTGTCTCATTAGATAAGGCAAATGTTGAAACATTGAATGTCGTTATAATAATTATTAAGATAAAGCATACTGTTGTTGTCAAGACTACAGATAATGTATTGAATTTCAATTTGTCATTCTTTATTAAATTCTATTTTATATAAAAATAGTTATTATTATAGTAGAATTTGATCAAATCTCAAAATTATGGATACTAATAGAAAAAATAATATAATAACAAATAATTTACAACAAATATTTTCATATATTGTAGTGAAAAATAGGTGTTGAGACGAGGAGTTAAATCAGCTTCTCAACATCTATACCGTATTTGAGATTTATATCTCTCCTTCTGCAAGAACAAATAGTAAATAAAATCTTTAATAATTGAGATAACTTATTTGTAAAAGAAGGTTAGCCTAAACCAATAATGATCTTCATACTGCATTGTTAAACATCATATTCCTTTTGTCCTATAATATTTAATTATCACTCTATTTTTTGAATAAGCTCATCTTGTGTTTATAAAAGAATATAAAAAGTATTAAATAATTTTTCAATAACAATACTTAAATTGACAAAATCTAATTAACGTCATGAATCATCAGTTAGATGATAATATCAATAACTCCAAGGTACAAGAATTTATGAATAAAGCTATTCAAGATATTGCGGGAAGTTCTACTGCTATGTTAGTTATTCTAGGAGAAAGACTTGGATTATATAAAGCGATGGCCGATGAAAACAAATACATTACATTTGAAGAAATTGCAAAAAAAACTGGAACTAATGAAAGATTAGTTAAAGAATGGTTAGGAAATCAAGTTTCTGCTAGATACATAGAATATGATGCATCAACAGAAAAATACTTTTTACCCCCTGAACATGCACTAGCGTTATCTGATGCTAATAGTCCTATCTATATTCAGGGTATATTTAAAGCAATAAAGTCTTACTTTAAAGACGAAGAAGAATTCATAAAAATGTTCAAAAATGAAAGAACTTTTTCTTGGTTTGACCATCATCCTTGTATGGCAGACGGATTTGCAGAATTCTTTAAAGCTGGATACATAGGCAACTTGTTAAATTTATGGATACCATCAATAGAAAATGGAAAGATTCAAGAAAAACTCAAACAAGGAGGAGTTAAGGTGGCAGATATAGGCTGTGGTTATGGAATAAGCACAATACTGATGGCAAAAGCTTTTCCTAATTCAGATTTTATAGGATTTGATTTCCATAAGGAATCAATTGAAAAAGCAAATACTTTCGCAAAACAAGAGAATTTAAACAATATAAAATTTGAGACAGCATCGGCATCAGAATTTCCAGGCACTAATTACGATTTCATAACATTCTTTGATTGCCTTCATGATATGGGAGACCCTCAAGGTGCATTGATACATGTATTAAATGCAATCAATAAAGAAGAAGGAGTTTGTATGATAGTTGAACCAAATGCACAAAATAAACTTGAAGATAATATTAATCCAATATCTAAAACATTTTATGCCGCATCTACATTAATATGTGTACCTAATTCCTTGGCTTTTAATGGTCCAGCATTAGGGGCACAAGCAGGTGAGGAAAAAATTAAAGAAGTTGTAAAGAAAAGTGGTTTTTCACATTTTAAAAGAGCTATAGATACACC
>JAICEO010000121.1 GCA_025924135.1 Nitrososphaeraceae archaeon
TAGAGAAGTACAAGTGACTGATGTACAGAACGGAATTAATTTTGATGAGTATTATTTAAGTTGTGGTCATATACAAAGTATAGATAAACAAGATAATTCTAATAATAAAGATAAAAATTCTTTTGATATGGATAATAAAAAAGGAATGGTACAAGATATTGTTAAGGAGACTTATGCTACTACGTGTAATATTTGTGGCTTGACGGCTCGCACAATTAAGGAACTTGAGGATCACAAATATCATGCACATGATAATAAAGGAGAACAAAATAAAAGATCATCTGAACAAAATATCGATCCATCTCCTTGAGAAAAGAATAAAATTACATATCATTTTTAACTTCAAACTCGTATACTTCAATTTTATGGTCTTCAAATATTCCCTGGTTTAGGGAAAATTCAATTTTTTATTATTTTTATAAGTAGTTTATCTTCTCTTTGTCATGAAAACGTTTTCTAAAACTTATTTATATAGTAAGACATCAATTATTTCTTAAAATTTAATATATTATATTTACTGTGAATAATATAAATGTGTATATGTATTACAACCAAATTTACAATCGAAGTTAAACCTGGATGTGAACGGTAAATTTGCAAAGCGAATTATATACTATTTTGTCGAGTTTATTTGCTGGTTTTGTTTCAACTGGAGTTATGACAATTTTGGAAATTCCCTTTTATAAAAGGTGGGGATTGACAGGTATCCTAGAATGGCATGAAAATCAGATTCTTACATGCAGGTTTTTTAGACTTAAATCAAATAATTTTCACTTTTGGGGAATTTTTTTATTACATTTCATAAATGGAAGTCTTGGTGGGATTGGGTTATTATTAGCTTTTATACTGATTCCGGCTCTAAAAGTAATTCCTTTATTACCATTAGGATTATTATATGGCTTTTTCCTTTGGATCCTTACTCTTGTTCCAATTCACAAACCGATTACTGGAATAAATCCATGGAATCATCCACTAGGAAAAGGTCCAGCTATAGTGAGTCTTGTAGGTCATTCAATTTATGGAATAACATTAGTTACATTCTTCACATTGATAATCACTATTTAATAAAAGGATTGTTAACGTTATCACATCATAATACTGGAATTAATTTGTAGGATTAAATATTCAGAAAAATATTAACAGATCGGTAATATAGTGACCGTAATTGTAATTTCTAACATGAAATTTAGAGTAATCAATCACATTGAATAGTACGATAGAGATAAGAAGAAGACGACATCATTAAACTGTACATATAATCAATTAATTCCACTATTTTGCACTGGTTTACAACTATAGATCTATTATAGTTAGAAAAATAAAATGGTTTAATAAATTTTGTTTGAATGATTTCTGTGTATAATATAAATAAATTTACCTATTTTATAGAACTTAATATAGAGAGGTGATAATACAAGGTACAAATTCCATTATCATTTCTAGTTATAGTCTTTAATGGGATGTCAATATCTGTATGAGTAGACAAATAAAATTTCTTTTATTTCCTATTGATCAAGACTGTAAACATAGTTTTGCTGGGTCAGATACCATACATTTGTTTTGATAATATTGATTATTATTCAAATTTATTGCTAAACTATTAGCATCGTTTATATCAGCTATATTATACATTAAATTATTGACGTTTATTTGATTCTGGTTACTTGGTTCGTCTAAAAATAGCCCTATACCTGATCCTTTAACATTATTTCTTTCAATTAAAGATTGATTGGTATTCACCAAAGTTATTCCTGACAGTTGGTTATCCATTATCAAATTATTCTTAAAAATTAAATTATTGCTTGAATAAGCAGAAATACCTATATTATTTAAAGTTATATTATTTTCGTTCATTACACCATAGGAGCTGTTGATAGAAAATATTCCAAATTGATTATTTTGAAGGATAATTGAATTTATATCTATAGTATAGGAATTAATAAGATTTATACCCTTTTTAAAATTGGTTATAGTACCTGGACCCTTTAAAGTGACATCATTTCCAAGAATCACTATTCCGCTATATTCTAAAATCTTTCCTGGTCCAGTTATGGTTTTACCATTTAAATCAATTGTAATTCCATTTCCTGTTATAGTAAGCCCATCTTTATAACAGTTAAGATTAGTTTCTAGTTTAAAATCAGTCTCTATTGTCATTGAACATGGTGATATTTGATTGATTGAAAGTTCTCGTTTGTTATCATTTTCTATCGTTTGTGGATAAGCATTGAACATCATATTATTTTCTGCTGACAAAAAAATAGTCAATATTGAAGTCATAAGAATAATTACAATAAAGTTCATACAAAAAATTAAATCAATAAAACTATTTATTAATTCCCATTTATTGTGAACCTAAAAGTATCTGAATATTTTTCTATGAATTTCTGCTATATCAATAATATTTAAAATATATCTAATATAATTCAAATTTATGTCTACTTCTTCTGATATATTATGCACTACGTTTGAACCAAATTTGACCAAAAAAAGGACTAAATATTTGATTGAATTACATATAAAAAACTATTTTTGGTTTTTTAACAGTTATATTTTTATTTTTTATAGAGGGGATTTTAGTAAATAAATGTTTTTATACTAGGGAACAAATTTTGTATCATCTCTATTAAATCTTTTTTTGTCTAATGATGACGTAGATCTTTTTCTTTGATCAACTACCAATTTTATATAATCTCTGACTTCATTTTCAGTAACTTCATAGGAAAATTCACCAGTCTGCTCTTCCATTTCCTTACGTTGTTTTTGGATAAGCTTTATTACCTTCTTTTCTATTTCTTGTTCCATTTGTGCAGATCCTATGTTGCCTATTAAATCACTCATAGATCCTTTAATTGATTTTCTGAGCGAGTTATCTTGTGATATTGATATTGCTGAAAGATATAATCCAATACTAAACAAATACGAAGATAGTAGAACAAGTGAATGAGCAGCTACTCCATATGTCGGTTGTATAGCAGAAGTAGAAAGTGCAATACCAACCATTGTATCACCTATTGCAGCAATAATAAGATAATCTTTTAATTTTGATGAGATCAAACTTCTTACAGCCATAAAAAAGGCAAGACCAAAGAGAACATTTCCAGCTATAGTACCTATTCTAAATAAAAGTCTAAAAAAATAACGATATTGTTCATCTATTTGTGATAAACCTTCACCAGAAAAAAAACCTGGAGCCTTACCAATCAAATAGAATACCAATGGAAGAGAAAAAATGATCCAAAGTAACAATGGTAGTTTACCTACCCTCTGATAAAGATTACGTAAAAGTGTAGTAGATGCAATCCATCTAAATCCAAATGCTATTGGAAGAACAGTAGAATTTAGTAAATTATATAATACAAGACTCGAGTTTGGTATTATATAGAAAGTAGTAGTATCTGGATTTACTATCTTGTATATTATTTCTCCATCATATTTCTCAGATGGTTTATATAAAAAAGAAGATTCAACATTTGCTCCAGGAGATGTTTTTTCTTGTACTACATCTACCAATAACAATTTAGTCCCCGCATCTTCCAATATTGATGAACAAAGTGAAAATGCTGCAATACCATAAAATATGATTATTAGATTTTTCTTATAACTTAATTTATACCAGGAAAAGAATTTGTATCCTATTAGACCTATAACAATGCTCGATGCTATAGAACTAACTGCGAAAACTGTGGAAGACAAAAAAATATGGCCAGTATTACTAAAAAGAATTAACAAAAGTATTCCTAATAATGTAAATTGAATTACAATTACTGTCCAGTGCAGGATATTAATAAAACGAGATTTGGCTCTAATCTTTTTGCTTATTTGTGTAGTATATCTTAAAAGTATCCAAGCTCCTATACCGTATCCTATAGCAATAGTCAAAATGAACATTATCACTTCCATATTGTAGGTATAGGGTAAAATCTGACGTGTCATCAATAAGTCAATAATTACAATGGCAATTATAACAACTCCTGTTAAAACAGTTATTTTTCTATTGAGTATCTTGGGTTTTAGAAAAAAACTGCCTTGCCAAAAATGCACGTGTTATATACATGTTAGGATTATATAAGATTAACGAGAGCAGAACACACATAGTAATTTCAATATAATTTATGATAGGGTTAGCTTATTTTTTATTTTGTTATGTTAGTTACGTTGTAACAATTGGACTACTCACAATAACGATATATTTCCACTTTGTTTATTTTAATTATATACAAGAATCTTCGTTTTATTTTTTATTATGTTACTTTACCATAGTTAAATATTTTACTATATGTATGATGTTATTTTTTGATTATTATGATACCTAAAATTATTTTTATATTTTTTATACTCCTAAAAACAATTTACGTATAACATTTATTATATTTTAAAATTTATAAATTTTGATACAATAGTTTTAATTGTGTAATAATATAGGTAATAAATTATATATCTAATTATTTATAATGAGTGTTTATCTAAAAATTTCAAAATAATTCTTTTGAAAACTAATTTTTGGATAGTAATGGAATATAAAAAATCTTGAATATAATAATCATATAGACTTTTTAATCCACTTCTATCTTGTTTTACAATCAAAATTATAGGTCAACAAAATTCAAATTAAGAATGTTATATATATAAAATATTATGTCATCTAATACAAATAAATCTTTTAGTTGCGGTTATTGTGGAGTTGAATATAATGCTATAAAACCAGATGATACACATACCAAAGCAAATAAGTATAAAATTAATAGAAGTGATATTGAAACAACACACACATGCAATGATTGTGGAAAGATTACTAGATTATATTGGTCAGAGCAAAAAGGATCCAAGTAATGCATATAATTTTTTAATTAAATAAGGATATATTAATATGAACAAAAGAAACAAAATAGAAAATGGTATTTGATAAATGATTCAACAAACATAATTTTCCGAAAAAGCTTCATAAGTTCAATGGTGTTTTCTTATCATAATATCCCTTATTATATACATTTCTAATGTGGGTAAGCTAAATATTAGTCTTTTTTAAACAAATGAGAATAGTTAAATAAAAGTTTTCTAGATAATTCTTTTGTTTATTCTACTAAGAGAAATTGAGAAAACTATTAAAAGAGATAGAACGTCATCAATTACGTAATTGGAAATTTTTAATTTTAGTTTTGGACCTATTTTTTTGATTCATATATTATTTTCTACTATCCTATTATATACTTCTTATAGCGAAGAAGAGGACATTAGCGGTAATCTATATAACCTTATTAGTTTCAATTTTTTACAAAATTCTTACGCTATTGAACCTGATGATGAAGATGAAGTAAATACACAAGACGAAAGAGATGATAATCAAAATTCTAAAGAAACAGATGACGACGAAGAATCTGACAATAATAATAAAAATAAAGGAAAATCTATTTTTAATTTTGTAGCCGTTGGAGATTGGGATTGTACAGGTGAAACAGAAGATACTGTAGAAAATATTCTAGCTCAAGACCCAGAACTAGTTTTAGCTCTTGGTGATTTCTCATATAGTGGAGATGCCGATTGCTGGTTTGACTTAATAGAACCTATTGCAGATAAAACCAAAATTGTATTGGGAAACCATGAAGATGAAGATGATTATATGGATTATTTTGGTTTAGAAAATCAGTATTATTCATTTAATGAGAAAAATATTCACTTTTTAGCATTATCAACAGAAACCGACTTTGATGAGGACTCTGAGCAATATGAATTTGCAAAACAAGACCTTGAAAAATATTCCAAAGATCCGTTTATAGACTGGATAATAGTATTCTTTCATCGATACATTTATGGATCTGGAAGTGGTCTAGAAGAGGATACAGATTTTAGAGAAACATACCATCCTCTTTTTGATAAATATAAGGTTGATCTGGCTTTACAAGGTCATCTTCATGTCTACGAAAGAACATATCCAATTACTTTTAACGATGATGATGAGGGCGAACCAATAGTTCAAGACACGGCCCCAAATATATATAAAAATCCAAAGGGAACTGTATTTTTGACAGTGGGAACTGGAGGAGCACATGATATGCAACTCTCTTCATTAAAAGATTTTTCTGCTGAAGGAATTGCTGGTGACTTTGGAATATTGAACATTGAA
>JAICEO010000122.1 GCA_025924135.1 Nitrososphaeraceae archaeon
ATTACCTGTTTGTACCATCGTAAGAACAACCGATAAAATTGCGATTGCTAAAATATCGTCTACTATGGCAGCTCCCAAAATCAGCCGCGCTTCTTTTGTTTGCATCTTTCCCATTGATGATAAAACTTGGATAGATATTGCTATACTAGTAGCAGTCAATGCGGTAGCAATTAAAAGTGTTTCAAGTGCTTCCAATCCATACAAAGAAAATACAAAAAACCCAACGAAAAAGGGAACGATTACACCTAGTGCACCTATTGTAAATGAACTAAGACCTCCTTTTAGAAATTCTCTTGGGGTGATTTCTAAACCGGCTACAAATAATATGACTATTGCAGCTAATTCTCCTATATGTTTGATTGTTTCGTCAAGAATAACTAGTGGTTCTCCATTAAATAATGGCAATCCTCCTAAAGCATAAGGACCTATTACAATTCCAGCTAAGAGTTCTCCTAATACTATTGGCAGTTTAATTCGATGAAAAAGTTCTGCGAATATTTTTGATGCAAATAGCAGTAGTGAAAGTGAAATTATTACATGAATAAATATTGTGGATGATTCTGTACCTACTGCCATAATGATATAAAAATTAATGACGTTATAAAAATGAATTATTCAATTTTGGAATCCCAATAGTGGGAATTTGTTCCAAGACTAATATTGGCGAGAAAAATAATATCAAAACAAACTTTTAGGTATGTCTTCTTCCTCTTCTTCATAATAATAACCAAGTATGTTATCTACTGTTTCATCCAAAGTAGTATTACTTTTTATCAGAACAACCACAATTTTATTTTTGTCAGCAATTTGTAATATTCGTATTTTTTCATATTCGGTAACTTTCCATTTTAATCTACCTAATATGTCACTACTGCTATTGATATTTCCAAAAATGTCTGTTATTTTGTCATCTTGATTAAATATAGTGTTAAAATTGGTATATATCTTTTCAACAAGACTTTTTTCAAAATCAATATTTTTAGCAACAGTTAAACCATATGATTCTCCTGTTGAATTGATAGTAAATACTGCAAATATATCGTCCTCAATTTCTACTAAATGTTTAATTTTATCATAACTTGTATCACTGCTCAATTGGATATAAATAACAATATATTGCATATAACATTTAACTTCACCCTTAAATTATATTTACAATCAAAGATTAACACCTAATTAATTAATGAAATAAGGTTTATTTCTTGTCTATAACTTTGACTGTCCGAATTCATAAGCCATTAACTTTGTAATTATGTTATTCGCTGATTAATGATTTAGAAAGATAATAATATCATTAACGTTAGTATAATTGAACCAAGAGCAACAGTTAATATCATAAAAGGAAATCCTATTTTAAACCATCGGATAAAGCTTATTTTGTATCCATATTTTAATGACATACCTGCAGCCACAACACCAGCGCTAGAACCAATCAAAGTGCCATTTCCACCAAAATCTGCTCCCAATGCTAAAGCCCACCAGAGAGGATTAATATTCAAACTTCCAAAAACAGAATTAATACTAGGACTCGAGTTTAATGTTTCTATAATAGGAACCATTGTAGCCGTGAAAGGTATATTATCAATAAATGCACTAGCAATTGCAGACATCCAAATGACAGCATGAAATGTAAGCCAAGGTTCTCCTCCTGTAACGCCTATTAAGATTTTAGCTAGCAATGCTATAAGTCCAACCTCTTCCAAAACACCCACTACTACAAAAAGACCAGCAAAAAAGATTAAAGTTGCCCAATCAACTTCTTGCAAAACTTTTTCAACATGAGCTCTTGTAATAATTAGAAGTATCGCTGCTCCTCCCAATGCAATAATAGAAACTTCTATTCCTATTGTTCCTTGGATAATAAATAGGAAAATTACCCCAGCTAAGACTATAATACAGCTCTGAAGCAATGATTTATCTTTTATTAATGATTCTTCATGTACACTTCTAAATTTTCCAGCAATGCTTATTGTATTTTTTAATTCTTTTCTAAATATTATTTTCAATAGAAATACTCCTAATAGAAAAGTTACAATTACTGGAGGAGCCATATTAATAAAAAAGGAATTAAAATCTATATTTGCTGCTGAGCCAATAATTATATTTGGAGGGTCACCAATTAGAGTAGCAGCTCCTCCTATATTAGAAGATAGAGTTTGACCTAGGATAAAGGGAAGAGGAGAAATATGAAGAACTTTGAATATTGATAGAGTAACAGGTACCATTAACAAAATAATTGTCACATTATCAACAAACATTGAGGTGACTGCAGTAAATATACAAAGGATTAACATTAATTTCCATGAATTACCTCTTTAGATAATCGTATAGCTTTAACTCCAACCCAATTGAAAATACCTGTTTCTCCTAAAACAGCTACCATTATCATCATTCCCAAAAGCAAACCTATTGTATTGAAATCAATTACTTCAATGACAAAATGCAAAGCATCTTTTGGAATAATAATGCCTAATAGCATGCTTACAATCAGTAGAATTAGAGCTCCAAAAATTGCTATTGATGTTCTATGGATGATTTCTAATGATAGAACTACATAAATAGAAATCATAACTATAGACGAAAATAAAATTATAGGTGAAATTTTTATTTGTAAAAGATAAGGAATTGTAAAGATTACAATAGCAAATATAGATACAATCAAAATTGAAAGAAAATGTTTTTCCATAGATACATTCAACTCATTTCATTTCATTTTATTTCACACGTATTGTTCGAATATGATAAGTCATGATTTATCTATATTTCTTAAATAGCCTTTTATAAAAGATTCACCTGAAGGTTAGAATATTAATAGTAGATAGAAAAGATGATATTTTTGAATTTTTCTATTTTGATATAGTAAATTTTCAATGATGATGAATAATACAATGTTTACACATTATTTTAAAATCCTCAATATTTTCAATTGAACTATCAATATATGCTACTAATTTTCCACAATTGTTACAATGTATTTCAGTCCATCCAATGTATTTTCCAGAAATTGCTACATTATAAAATTCAGGTTTTTTACATTTACAAATATTATCATTATTATTACCATCTAATAATGTCGTACAGTTAGGCATGTGCATCGATATTTGATGTTGACAATTTTTACAAATTAAACCAACATCGACTTCAGACTCATCCATAATTTTATAATAATCATTCTGGAAAATAATGATTACCAATTAAATTATTGATTAGACTTTAATTTACTAGTTAAATCGTTTTTGACCATGTCTATCTGAGCTTGAGGAACAGTTAAATCCAATCCATGTTTTTGGAATATGTCATATATATTTTTTCTAATTTCAGATTGTAATTTTTGATATTCATTTGGCCTTTTGGTATATGCTCTTAATTCATATGTTGCACCATATTCATCAAAAGTTTTAAGAATTACATAAGGCTCTGTTGTTATTGAAATAGTGCTAGTGCTAGATGATGATGATGATGAAGCTGTTATTATTCCTTCGGTCATCTTTGCAGATTCTATCAGTAATTGCTCTATCAGTTTTCTGTTATTATTATAAGTCATAGAAAGCTCTACTGCTATTGCAAGAATATCTAATCCACTATAATTTACTATTTGTCTTTGTAATAATGTTTGATTAGGTATAGTTACTAATTCATTTCTAACTGTCTTTATTTTAGTATACAACAAAGTAATCTCAACTACATCTCCAACTAAAGTTTCATCCTCTGTTGTTCTGATTCTATCTCCTAGTTTAAAAGGTCTTGATGATAGTAACAATATACCTGCTATTGCATTGCTTATTGTATTTCTTGAAGAAAAACCAATTATGGTACCTGCAGTTACACTTATTGCACCAGCAGCAACTCCACTCAGAGAAGAGAATTGGAAGAGAATTATTGTAATTGTAATTACAATTATTATTAGTTTTGTAATTGAGTTAATCCCCTTTAATTGTCTTTTATCCAGTCCTAAAGAATCTGCAGCTCTTTTAATCAAGTGTTTTATTAAAAAGTATAGAGATACTGCAACACCAATACCTATGACTAATATAATAATATCATTCCAAAAGTTTTGAGATTCAGATTCCAATGATGAAGATGTTGCATCTAATTTAATTGGCTTATCTTCCTGTTGATTAACTTCATCATCAGCATCAGTAGTAGTAGTATCTTCGCCAGTTTCACTTGTTACTTCATCTTCATTTACAAAAATGTCCAAATCTTCTTGTGCTATAACCGTTAAATCTTCTAAAATAGAAAAACTAGTTATTAATAATAGAAAAATAATAAAATCTAAAAAATAGTATTGCTTTTGTAATATTTTTTTAGATAACAAATTCATATAGACAATTAGAGATGATTGTTTATTATACTATAAATAGATAAGGTAAGCTAGTCTCAAAGGCAATCAAAACTATATGGATATATAATAAATCTTTCAAATAAAATATACCATAAATTGATTAATTCTCATGGAAAATCATTCTCATTCATTAAAAAACATTTTATTTATATTAAAAATAAAATAAAGTCAAAATGGTCCACTTTTACAAAATCTATACTTTTTTATCCAATAGTATTTTCAGCAATTGCATTTATAGGATTTTTAATAACATCTAGAATTGATGAAAGCTTTGGGAATGAATTTAATATTGATACACCTTTTGTAAGCTCAATAATTTTTACAGGTAGTGCAGATTCTGCACGAAGCATTTTATCTGCTATTGCTGGAGGATGGACAACCATATTAGGTGTTGCATTTTCTATTACTCTAGTTACCCTACAACTTTCTACTTCAAGATATACATCTCATTTAGTAAATAAATTTGAAGAAGATAGAATCAATAAGCTAACCCTTGGTTGGTTTATCTCTGTAGTTTTATATTCACTGTTAGTATTAAAATCAGTAAGAACTGAAGAAGGAAACATCGAGATATTCATACCAATAGTAGGAGTAAATGTAGCTATATCAATTGCTTTAATAGGGCTATTCATCTTTGCTCTCTTTTTATCTAATATTAGTTCTTATCTCAAGCCAAAAATTTTAGTTTCGAAATTAATATCTCAAATAATTCATTCTATTCAATCTGAAGGAAAAAGAAATTTTGATACTGAATTATTACAAGAAATTTATGAACAAGAATTACCAGTAGAAAGAAGAAAAAAGATATTGGAAATAAAAGCTAAAGAAAATGGAATACTTAGTTATATAGATTGGAATAGTATATCATGCAGCCTTCAAGAGACTTTTAAAAATTCAAGAAATAAAGATGTCTTTCTTGAGTTTGCAAAGTCAATTGGAGATTGGATAGAAACTGGAAATACATTAGTAACAGTTTCCGAAACAAATAAGGATAAGAATGCAGGAGAAGAAGAAAGTATAGAATATTCTCTCATAGACAACGATAGCTCAGAAGATAACAAAATACAAAATAAAAATAATAACATGAAATATAAAAAAAAAATTATCTCTGATTTTCAAAATCAAATACTTTCATCAATTGATATAAACAAAGACAGAGATATTTCTAGAGACCCAATGTTAGGAATAGAATTGTTAAGAAATCTTGCTATAAAATCAGCTAAAAAAAATGATATTGATATATCAAATTCTTGCATAAGCGGATTATTTAGAATATTAATATTTTTGCTGAAAGAAGAACAAGATTATTTTGGACTACCCTTTAGAATAAAAATAAACTCAGAGAGTGAAAATAAAACAGACACAAAAGGAAGATTCAAGAAAAATAACAACTATATTAATGATGATAATAAAACTGCTATAACATTTTCCTCATCTAAAAAAGATAAAGATACAAATACAATAATAATAACTATTAAACCAAAGGAAGAACGTCTTACTAACGTACTACTTTCAGATTTATCTATAATAAATAATATGGCTAATACAGCAGAAAACATACCTATTATCAAACATATTCTTTCAGAGTATATATCATTTAGTAAAGAATTACTAGAAAAGGAAAAGAATGATGAGTTTTATTTAATTA
>JAICEO010000123.1 GCA_025924135.1 Nitrososphaeraceae archaeon
CAAGATTTGTTAAAAGATTCTTTTTCTGGAAATGTTAGAGGAATGGGTCCTGGTGTTGCAGAAATAGAAATGGAAGAAAGACAAAGTGAAGTATTCTGTATTTTTGCTGCTGATAAAACAGAGCCTGGTGCATTTAATTTTCCATTTTGGAGAATGTTTGTAGATGCTGGAAGTAATACAGGCCTTTTAATAAATGAAAAATTGGCAGGTGGAGTCACCTTTAAGATTATGGATGTCATGACAGGTAATATTGCAGATTTAAAAATGTGGGAGGATAAACCAGAGTTAGAAGCAGCTTTGATGTTTCCTGGCAGATACGTTGTTCATTCAGTATATTCATCAGCAGGAGATCAAATTCTTTCTGCATCAACTGATAGATTACATAACATAGCTGGAACCTATGTTGGTAAGGATGATCCCATAGCAATAGTTAGAACACAAAAGGATTTTCCAGCAACAGAAGAAGTTGGTAGTGCTTTTAATAATCCACATTATGTATCAGGTAATACAAGAGGTAGTCATCATCTCCCTTTGATGCCAGTAAAACTGAATTCACCAGCTAGTCTAAATTATTCAATCCCCATTGTAGAATGCTTAGTATTTAGTATGCACGAAGGTAGACTAACTGGTCCACTTGATGGATTTGGAACAGCCGATTGGGACTTACAAAGAACATGGGCATCTGAAAGAGCAATGATTATGAGAAATCAAGGGTTTATTCACCCCGCAACTTTAGTACCGGATGAGCTAGAATATAATAAAGGATATGAAGCTAGAATGGATAAATTGAATCAGAAATTCACATCAAGCATTAGCAATAAAGAAACAGAAAAATTTCCTAAAAGAGATTAACGAAAAATAATCCTTAGCACAAATGGAATAAGAATTTGAAAGGACTTATTATAATTAACTGTAAGAATTACCTAGAAGTGGCTGGAGAGAAAATCTTAAAGCTCTCGGAAATTGCAAAAGACATTTCAAATAGTAACAAAGTTCAAATAATGATAGCACCTCCACAAAATTGTTTATTTTACTTATCACAATTCATTAAACTTCCTCTCATATGTCAACATATAGATGACAAAAAAATAGGAGCTACTACTGGCTTTATTATTCCTGAATTAGCAAAATCTTATGGAGCAGTTGGTTCTTTGATAAATCATAGCGAACACAGAATTGAACATACACATATTCAAAAACTTGTAGAACGATTGAGACAATTAAATATGACTTCAATAGTGTGTGCGGCAACATCTAAGGAAGTTGGGGAATTAGCTAGATTAAATCCAAATATGATTGCCATTGAGCCTCCAGAACTAATAGGAACCGGAAAAGCAGTTAGTAAAGTCAACCCCTCAATAATTACTCAATCTGTAGAAGAAGCAGGCAAACATTCTGAAAATATAAAAGTAATTTGTGGAGCTGGAATAGTAGATAAGGCCGATGTTCAAAGCGCCGTAAAACTTGGATCAAAAGGTATACTGTTGGCAAGTGGATTAATAAAGTCAGGCACATGGAAAGATAAACTAAAAGAACTTTGTGAAGGTTTTGACTAATGTATATGAGAATTTTATTTTAATGAAATAAAAAAAATTTAAGCACCGACTCTTTTCATTTTTGACCCACAGCGAGGACATGATACTTGGTTATGTTTAGCTCCACAATTCATGCAATAGTAATTTACAGAACTGTTACCAAACATAGTAGCACTCGACAATCCAAGTTTCTTAAACTGACGCTGTCTGATATAAAAGCTTAGAAGTAGGAAAACTCCAATTATGATGGGTAATGAGTATGGGAATGGTACTACAAGAGAAATAGCAATACTAATAGCTAGAGATATTCCTAACCATAGTGCTTGGTTTAGTATAAAATTTTTATTATTAAAATCACTCATCATTTAATTTATAGCCGCATGTTATTTATAAATTATTTTGATAATAGAATTCAATACATGAATTTTTGATACCCATCACGTTTAAATATTCCTAATAACCATAAGAAGAATACATCGACCAAACCGAAGGGGAACAATTTCCATGGCCTAGGATATTGAGCAGATGTCCTAGGTCATATCATTTAACAATCAGATTTATTGGAATTATTTTTGTAGTTTCTTTTCCCATAGCAGGCTTGTGTATAGCATTTCTGGTACCAATTTTTTAAATGGAACTCCTGAACCATCGTAGAATTTTGTAAACCACTCGTATAAATGAAGTCTTAGTGCCTGAATATAGACTAGTAATCCTTCTATCATCATCACACCGAGATTTCCTAGTATTGCCACTACTATTCCAACGGGAAAGTTACCAGTGGAGAAAAAGAATTCTACTCCATTATTGGCTGTACCCATTAAAGCTACATGTACAAGTAACATAATTCCAATTCTGGTATAACTAATTGTATTAGCAAATAATTCCACTAATCTAATTAACATAACTTCAATGACTGTCATAAATAATTCTTCATTTACATTTCCATGAAGTTTTATTTTCCCAAGTTTAACGCCTAAAGGAACTGCGATAATCTGTAATACCATAGTTATCATAAGTATTAAGAATGAAATCTTTGTAACTATTTCTACAGTAACCCAATCACCAGCTATATTTGAGAAGAATGGAGCAGGGTTTTGATTGGTATACATTTCGAGAACCTTGTAATTAGCACCTACGGCAGCTAACATTAGAGAAATTATTGACAAATACATTATTAGAGTGGGAAGACGATTAGTTAGTACTTCGTATTTCTTGCCTTGTTTGATTCCTTTGTATATGGAAAATGCAAAAGCACTTACTAAGTGTGTAATACCTATATTGATGGAAAAAGTAAGAATAGTAAGAACAGTCTCTTCTGAAAAGTCTGCTGCATTTAATATTCCGATGAATCCTAATGATTTCAGGTATTCACCTCCTGGAACTTCAAAAATATGAAACCCAAAAGCCTCTCCTACTATCAAGCCTGCAATTACTGCAGATATTCCTGACGCAAGTATCAACGTACCCCATTTTTTTAAGTTTCCTGTTCCTCTAATTCTAAATGTAGCACCAAGCAAAGCCAATAGTGCACCTTGTCCTGCATCTCCAAACATTAATCCATAAAAAATAGGAAATATTAATGCAATCATTGGGGTGGGATCTATCTCATTGGATCTAGGTTGACCTTGGGTAAGTGTTATTGGTTCAAAGGATCTAAAATAACGACCATTGGCAAATAAAGTAGGCTCTTGATTTTCTTTTGATTGTTCAGAATCACGGTCATGATCTTGATCTTTCTCTATTTGATGAAAATCATTATGTTTTTTATGCTCGAATATTGTTATCCATCTTTCATGTAGTTTCTTAAAATTATGAGCCATAACAGTTGGAATGTATCCTTGAATAATAGCAAAGTTCTTTAAACCTGCAGGTTTTCTTAAAGTTTCCAAAATTTCTCTTACAACTTGGGAGGATTCTCTCAAATAAAGAATTTTTGAATTATTGTCCTTGCTTATCTTCAAAATATTAGAATCAATTTCTTTTTTCTTTGTAGTTAATTCTTTTATTTTTGTAGTTAAATTTCGAAAAGCTTCACTTGGATTTTGAGAAAAAGTATTAGGTATTGCAATTTGTGAAATATCAAAACTACGTATTGTTTTTCCTATTCTATCAGAATCCTCATTCTTAGCGAAGATAAATAATGCAGAATAAGTATCATTTAATTTCAATGTAAAAAGAGAGATATCTGGAAGAGAACGTTGAATCTCTGAGAAATCTTTAGTTTTTATAACATATACCTTTTGGTATAATATTTTACTATTATTAAGTTTGGATATATCGATCTTTAAATTGGATACTACACTAAGAGTATCTTTTAATGTTTTATATTCGTCAAGTTGTCTATTTATAGAATCTCTTTCATTAATGATTTTGGAGGTTTCATTTACCAAAGTCTTTGAATCTCCCTCTAATTTTAATATTAACTGTTCAATTTCTGAGATTTGTAGTTCTTTTTTATTCTTGGGTTTACCTTTTAGAAGAGCATCCATTATTCCAATTTCTGTTTTAATCCCTAACTCACGTACAACTTCATCGATACTTTGAAAGAGTTTTTGCGAGCGTAAATGTAGTTCATCTAAATTTGGATCAGAATATTCAGAATTAGAGCTGATTGGATGAAACCATTCAAATTGTGCTAGCCTACTAGCAACTTTTGACGATTCCATCCTAGGAAGAATTAAAGTAACCTTAGCAAGCTGCGCTAAGCCCATTTCAAGAATTTGGATAACATTATGACTTAAAATCTTATCTATGAAATGTAGGTATAACTGTTGGGAAATTAGTTTGGAATAGAAATAATATCAATCAGGAATTAAAAGACACAAAGAATTTCTAATTCATCATATTTTTCCTTTACAGCTAACAAAAAAAGAGTATTTTCATAAATCAGTAACCATTCTTTAACTCCCATCACTGGTAGTTTTCTTATTAGAATCATATTATCAATTGTTGTACGTAGATATGCAATCTTAGGAATCTCTGTCAAATTAAAAAGTGAACCCGATATATCTATTCCTGGACTACCAGCCTGAATATTGACGACTAATGTTTCATTTTTTCTATTTTTTATCTTTGAAGTAACGTAACTTTGTCCTATTTCAAATTTTTCTAAATTCAACATTGCTTTTATGTAAGAATTTTTACTTTGAGGGATTTCAGAGGAGAAGTATTTAGAAATTTCATCATAATAAAAATTCATTATGGGTTAAGTATATTTAGATGTTATATTTTTTATTTCTTATTCAAGCTCGTACAGTTCTATTTCAGATATAAAAAATTAAGTTCTTTAGAGAATTTCTTTACTTTTTATATTAAAAGTTATAATTATTACAAAATTTCTTTTTTATAATCATCAAACTAAAAATTTATTGTTTTATAAAACATAACTTTAAAAAAAAGGTCCTTTCAATATTATTTGATACTAGATTGTCAGAGAAAAATGAAAGTGGAAAAAAAACTAATTCTCAATTGATACGAATTGAGGCTTTTATAAGAGAAGAAAAAGAAGAGGACGTTTTAGCTGCTTTAAATAAACTTGGAGTACCTGCTACATTTTATGAATCAAAAGGCATAGGAAAAGGAGAAAAATACCAAATCAGATACGGTAGACGTGGAGATATTTCTACAATGCCCTATTCCAATAGAAGAACAGTAGAAACAATAGTTCCAGAGGATAAAGTAGACGAAGTAGTGTCTGCAATAAAAGAAGCTGCAAAAATTGATAAAACAGGTGGAGCTGGAGGAATATTAGCAATTTCAAAAGTAAATGAAATTATAAATATCTAATATTGTAACATTTCATAATCATTTTTATTTTGTTATGGTATAATTTGATTGTATTTAAAGAAACTCCGAGTGCAGCTAGTAACAAATTTTTACTTTAGATAACTAATAAGTTGATATCATAAGAATAAAAGTAGTAATAGTAATAATAACTTCTCATTTCTTCTATCTGTTTTATTAGTAAATAACTAAAAATTTTATTTGAGAAGTATTTGTTTTTAGAATAATTAAATAAAAGTGATTAACCTGAAGTTTTTCTATCTAACAATTCGACAAAGTTATTGAATGAATTTTTAGGAATTACTGCTCCACATGCTTTATCATGACCTCCTCCACTTCCTCCCAATGTTGAGGCAATCTCATTTACAATTCTTCCTAAATGAACATCGCAATCTTTAGATCCCCTAATGGAAATAATGAAAACTTCTTTTTCTTCTTTATATTTGTAAACCAAAGCAATTTTTTTTTCTGATATTCCTAGAAAAAAGTTTAAGACTGTACTTGATGCCAGATCAAGGTTATTTTGTACTAAAGCAAGATTATTTTTAGTTTTAATCTCATTGGAAATGGAACTAATAGCATTAGATA
>JAICEO010000124.1 GCA_025924135.1 Nitrososphaeraceae archaeon
AAAATTATGGATACCAAGATGACTACGGCGATACTAACTATAGCACATATCCAACTGAGGATAAGAACCATGAATGTAGAACTGGTCCATTTGAAGGCTTCTTTGTTAGTTCAGTAGAGTTCTGTAAACATGTTAAATTTGATAATGTTAAGGATCGAAAAGATCATACCAGAGATAATATAACAGGAACACAAGGTCCACCAGGTCCACAAGGTGAAACAGGCCCACAAGGACCTGCAGGTGCAACTGGTCCACCAGGACCTCCAGGTGCAACAGGTCCACAAGGACCTCCAGGTGCAACAGGTCCACAAGGTGAAATAGGCCCACCAGGTCCACCAGGTCCAACAGGTGCTGCTAGTACAGTACCAGGTCCACAAGGCCCAGCAGGTGCTGATAGTACAGTACCAGGTCCACAAGGTCCACGAGGATTTAATGGAACCAACGGAGTTAACGGAACACAAGGTCCACCAGGACCAGTAAACCTAATTCAGTGTCCACCGGGTTCTAATCTAGGCGCAGGTGCTAATGTAACTGATTTAGATTTGTGTTTTGCTGCTACTCCAGCGGTACAATGTCCAAGTGGAACTACATTAGCAGGAGTATGGGTAAATCAAACTGGATTATCTACATGTAATTTACGAATTCCAACACTAGTAACATGTGTAGCAGGTCCAACTACTAATCCTGCTCTGGTAGGAGCTCAGGTAACTGATGCACGATTGTGTCAAGCACCAACTAGTCCGAGTATATGTCCAGCAGGAACAGACTTAGCAGGGGTATTTGTTAATAGAACAACGACAGACTGTGACTTTGACGTCTCGATTACAACAAATCTTGAAGCTCAATGTCTAAAGTGTGCCGATTTAGCAGCATTACAAGCAAGTACTACTGTACCTAATACTGCCAATCCTGCTCAGCAACAGGCAGCACAAGATCTAGTTGGCAATAGTACAAATAACGTATTCACTGTTTGTAATAATACTGCGACTGCTCAGAGTGAATTCAACGCAACTATTACTATAACTCCTCAACAACAGGGAGGTGCAGCTCAAGAGAATCAAATACAAAGTACCTTTAGAACATGTGTGAATAATGGAGCATTACAAGCATCTACCTTACAAGGACAAACTATACCATTACAGGCACAGACATCATCATTACAAGAGAATTCTTTGACTACAAAGGTACAATCACAAGCTGAAATACCTAGTTTCAATACTGACACTCAAAACCCCAACTTAAACGCCCTGCTTGAAAACCCCAACTTGAACGCCCTGCTTGAAAACCCCAACTTAAACGCTATGCTTGAAAACCCAGATTTGAACGTCCTACTAGCAGACTCCAATGTAAAGGCTCTGCTTGAAGACCCTCAGGTAAACGCCATGCTTGAAACAATGAAATAAACGCTCAGTTGGATAACCCAACCTTTTTTTTCACAAAGTGACTATTCCTCTAATTTTTTTTGAAATTAAAAATTCATATACGATATATTAGTCTACTACAAAATTCGAAAAAACAGAATTAGTTAAAAAAACAGAATTAGTTAGTAATTAGATTAAATTATTAGTATTTACCTTGTAAAGCTATTGTATAATGCAAAATTTATTAGATACTATATAGTATTTGTACGGGTTTTCTGATTGTTTTGACAGTTTATTTGACTTTTATGACCCTTTATTTGACAGATTTGACTAGTATTTAAATAAATTAAAACTCAATGATATTATGCCACGAATCATAACTTTACATGAAAAACTTGCTGTAATAGACGACTGGCTAGGTGGGGAATCTAGGAGTGATATCGCTGTAAAGCGCGATATGGGAAGTGGAACAGTATATAATATTATTCAAGAATGGCGTATTGGTGTTGGGATCGAAAAAGCAGATAGATTGAGAGATCTAGCTCTTAAATTAAAGAAAACTGGCTTGGCTGTAAATGATTGTGCTCAAGGATTGAGGACGTTGATGATTTTAAACAAATATGGAATAAACAAAGATGAAGATCAGCAACATCTTATTTATTTTTTGAAGGAAATTTATACCAAATGTCAAGAGATAAATTTTACGTCTCAACAAATTTTTGATTATATTAGTGATATTCTAAAATTCTCTAGTGAGATTTCTATCTCTCAAATCCCGCAATTTATGAAAAAAAGGATTGAGGAAAAAGAAAAATTAGAAAGTGAGCTAGAGAAATTATCAAAAATAATAAATGAACTTTCGATGTTACACGAAGACAAAGAACAAGAAATACAAAGATTATCAAAAATGGGAGAAATAATGACCAAAAACTATAAGACATTTATGATAGCAAAATTTCAGTTGAAACAATTCGGAATAGAAATGGAGAACATAGACAGGTTCGTTCAGTGTGTTGTTGGAATATCAAAGGAGAATCATGATCCTGTTAAAGTACTAACCAAAATAGCAGATCATGAAAATCTAGAAAAGAATTTACGATACTATAATGACCAAATTAATGGCAAGAAAATTGAATTGGCTTACCTGAATCAAGATAGAGATCGTCTACAAAAAGATCTTGATTATTTAAAGATCAGGTTAGAGATAATTGAAGAATTGGAATTGAGGGGATTTAACATTAAAGAATTACGAACTTTATACAATATGTTGAATGAAATTGGTAGAGAAAATGATTTAACAGAGGATGAAGTAAGAAATAAATTTTTTGATGATGTAAAAAATTATGAAGAGGTAATTGGATCGAGAAAGGAGAAAGATAGACTAAAAAATGAATGCACAATCCTAGAGGATCAACTTATGAAAGAAAGAGAAAAATACAATTCATATCCAAAAGTAATAGAAAGTATAATGGGATTAGCAGGAGCAGGAATTTATGAAACCGATATTGTAAAGATTAATAAAATTCTATCAATGAGTGACTATTTTTATCAAGAGGGGGATACAACTCTGTCTAAAGAAGCTTTAATTGATGATTTACAAAAATATAGAAACTTAAAGCTTGTCATACAAAATCTCCAAAGTATGGAGAAAAATATAAAAGCAAAGAAAAAGATGCAATACAAATCAAGGATGAAAAAAACAAAAGTACCTGGAACAAGATCACAGGAAGATAAATAACCTGTTAATTGACTAATTTTATAGGATTTAAACCACCGAATACGATCTTAAGTCTAGTAACACATTCTCTACTATTGGAAAACATAAATTTCTAGTTTATAGAATCAAATACAAATTTAAAACAAAAAAATAGGTAAACTAGAGATCTATTTCAATGATCTCTTTACAAAATATACAAAAGAAAATAAACACTCCTATTATATAATCTCTATTGGTTCTATTGAACAAAACTAATCAATTAATCTATCTATCGATATGGTACTTATTTCCTATATCTTTGCTTTAATTATATCTTGCACTGCTTTATTCGCATTTTTTCTTTTTAATATTTTTATTCTTTTTCGTTCGTCCATATATTTTCCACCATATTCATCAGCAATTCCACCACTTCCGGTCATAGCAATCATCCTTTTTTTTAACATATAACCAACACTTATTTCTATTAGAGTACCTACACCTCCACCAACTATAATTATACCATCTACAGAGGTTGCAACAATAAAATTTCTACTAAATCCTATTCCAGTTGGTATGACAACGTCACAAAATTTATTAGCTGATTCAAATTCACCTTGAGGAAGTATTCCTATAGTTAAACCTGAGTTCTCTTTTGCTCCTTTGCATGAGGCTTCCATGACACCACCTAGACCGCCACAGATCAACACAGAACCAGAAATTGCTATTTCCTTTCCAACTTCATAGGCGATCTTTTTGGCAATATCTGTACACCAGTCTTCATTGTATCCTATCACTGCAATCTGAGTTTTACGCATGATGTTATTATAATAAAAATTTGTTGTTTAAAATTTTTTTTGATATATTGTTATTTTTCAGTGAATTTAGCTTTTTTTTTCTGATTTATAAAACTAATATAATAATAAAATACTTATCTAATAAATATAAATAGATTTTATGATTTCTTTTTTCGTAATACGTGAGTTGTGCCTATCATCGCTAAGACTTAGTAGTAAACATTTAACATAAAATTATTAACTGTCATCAATTTAATGTAAAAATATTATAGGAATACATTACATAAAGATAGATGATCTATTTCAGTCAAAGTTAAATAATATAAATCGGATGATTTGTTTGTTCAATTTTTTAAGTTAACAAATTCATTATTCGTAATTTGATATTAATGTAAATAAATACAAGTACATTGAAAGAGTTTTTAATAATTATAAACTAGGTTATGTAAAAAAATTAGAATAAATGGAATATACTATTCAACTAATTAATAGAACATAAACTTTGACAAATGTATAATTAGAAGAACTTTGCTTAATATTTAAGTTATTCTATTGTATTATAATTGATTGTCATTATTAAAAATAAATATTTGAGGTTCTTCTAGATTATTATATTGATATTATTCGCACTTTAGATATATGTTACTTTAAATTTATAACTAATGCATAAACTTTTAATAATACCAATGGCTCTATTGATGAGCTTAATTTTGGGTTCGGGTTTAGCTGCTGTTACTAATAGCAACTTAGCCTCAGCTCAGAATTACGGGTACGAAGATGACTACGGCGATACTAACTATAGCACATATCCAACTGAGGATAAGAACTATGAATGTAGAACTGGTCCATTTGAAGGCTTTTTTGTAAGTTCAGTAGAATTCTGTAAGCATATTAAATTTGATGATAAAAACAGGAAAGACATTAGAGATAATAGAACAGGAACACAAGGCCCACCAGGTCCACAAGGTCCACAAGGTCCACAAGGTCCACAAGGTCCACCTGGAGCTAATGGAACACAAGGTCCACAAGGTATTCAAGGTGAAAGAGGATTCAATGGAACCCAAGGTATTCAAGGTGAAAGAGGATTCAATGGAACCCAAGGTCCACAAGGTGCACCAGGTGAATTTAATATCACAAACTTGTATAATGTAACAGGCCCCATCGATACTACATCTCCATTTAGATCAGTTGCTAATTGTACTGATCCCGCAGATCCTACTACCTTCAATAATATTGTAATCAGTGGAGGATTTCTAATGGGTGGATCGTCTGCACAGCAAGCGGCAATTGGAGTCCAGACACAACCCACACTTGGTTTAACTGGCTGGCTTGCAACAGGACAGAGTCTAATAGGAGGGTCACTCACAGCAGTAGCTATATGTTTTGACAACCCTGATCCTTAAAACCCCCTCCTTTTTTTTATTTTTAGATTTATGACAAACAAAAAATTAATGTTTTTAATTTTGGTTTTTTATTTTTCTATCTGATTAAACTCACAACAAGAAAAAAATAACTTTAAATAAATAACTAGCAAAATATAGTGTTTTAATACTTGATAAAAGTTTTTGATTATGAATGTCTAACACAAATTCACTATCGCCAGATTGTTTAGTAATCATAAAATTGTATCAAAATATAATCTATTAAGCAATAATTATGTAGTATATAAAAGAACAACCAGTGTTCAGTAACCTATGATTTGTATATCCTTCTCAGAGAAATTACAAAGTTCTGAGGCTGAAATTGATTCTAAATAAAATATGCTATCAAACAAAGTTATTGATAGAAAACATTTTCATTAATATTATTATTATTATTAGTATCAAATTACAATCAATCGATCTTCATAATCAAAAAATTATATTTGTTGGAAATTAATTTTTTCATTCTATTTGTTCATTTTATTCTTTGCTTCCATCATCAATTTAAAAAATGAAGCAGTGACAAATTTCTCTTGTTCTTGAGCAGATAATAAATGTCCAAACTTCCCTGTCTGTGTATATGAGGAGATACAAGCATCAGTAGAAATTCTTTTAAGAAAACTT
>JAICEO010000125.1 GCA_025924135.1 Nitrososphaeraceae archaeon
CCCGACGATAGAATTGCAGAAGTGCAATTAATCTATCAAGATGTGTACTATAACTAAGATCTTCCAAAAAATGGTTAGTAATTCAAGTAGTTTGTTTTAGAGATTGTAAATTGATCTAATATATTATTTTTAATATTATTGTTTCCTATCGTATTATTATTATTATTATCTTTTTCATTACCATAGAAAGTTGCAATCAATGTATTGTTAGTAGTAAAATCAAGATTGAGAAAACCATATTGATCATCATATTGTTTTGCGACAAAAGGTGCTTGCTGTTTAATTTCATAAAGAGATCTACCTCCAGTTCCAGTTATTATATAGATTTGACCAGAATAATCACTACTACTACTATAGTTATTTAGATTCCTGTCTGAAATGATGGGAATTGAACTATTGCCATTATTGCTGTTGTTATATTTTAATGGAAAAGTTCTTTGATAATTATGATTGTCTCCACTAAAAATTAGATCAACATTGTATTTGTCAAAAAGAGGATGATAAATATCTTTGATGGTGGAATTCGCAGAATGTTTAGAAGGTGAAGTATACATTGGAATATGTTCTACTACAAATAACCAATCAATTCTTGAATTGTTAATAGGAGAAGCATTCTGTAGATCTTGTTCAATGAATTGATATTGTGTTGAATTAAAACTATAATCAATATGAGGATCTATAAACGTAAAGTGTATATTATTTACATCAAAAGAATAATATGTTTTTGTCATGCTAAATGGTTCCAAATATTCATTGATTATACCTATCGCTCCCTCAGTAGTATCACTATATTCATGGTCTCCCATTGCTATCTTTACCCTTGAGAAAAATGGTTCTATTATTTCAAACCAACAATCTGCAGACTTTTTATAACTTAAATCGCCTGCTGCAATAACAATTTCAGGATCTTCATCTTGAATATTTTCTGCTGTTTTTGTAGCATTTTCATCACATCCCCAATCTGCAGCAACTGCAATATTAAAAATATTTTTAAAATCTTGATAAATAACCTGTCCTATTGTATTAAAAGTGCCATTAGAATAAATTTCTGCTATTTCTGAATTTGTTAATCCTCTATTCCATACTCTAACTTCGTCTACTTTTCCAATATAAAATTTATCTTCATTCAACGAGTTTGCGCCAATTCTTAATGGCTGATCACCTTTAGTATCAGGTATTGCTCCATTTGTATATTTAGAAGATACTTGTTTTTCATCTATATCTAATCGTAATAAAGAACCATTATAAGATAACAAAACATAATGCCATTTTCCATCATTATATCTTGTAGGAGAAGTTACTTCAAATACTTCTCCATCTTCATCTTCAAATCCTCCCTGAATATTTCCGTTTCTAGAAAGCCAAATTCCATAATTCATATTTTTACCTTTATCCTCATTGTTGAATCCTCCTTTATTGAGAATATGAGCAGGATCTACTAGATTTGATTGATTTGTATTAATCCATGCTACAATAGTAAAATTATCAAAAGAAAGTGTATCATCATGAGGTACGTCTTTGTAATCGGTTCCGTTTACTAATAAAAAAGGTTCAAATCTATATGATGAAGTTGATGAGATATAATTAGCAATTTTAAGATTGGTAGAAGTATTATTATTAGAGGTTTCAGCATATATAGATTTGATTGCTAATAAACTAACAACAATTAGGGTTATAAAAAAAATTAATTTTAACATGAATTGTTATTTTTTGTCAACATCATTAAAAATCAATTCTTATTATTGTTCTAAAAAATTCTTTTTTATTATTATATAATAACATTTTATTTAAAAAAAATAATTGACGCTATAGAACAGATTGGTAATCCTGATATTTTATTCTTAGTTGGAGGAATAGCTCAAGTATTTTGGGTTATACCTATAATTAGACAATGGGGTAAAATATGGTATTTTATAGGTATAGCAGGAACAGCAGTATTTATGTTATTATGGATAATTACTAGATTACCTGAAAATCCAATAACTGGTAGAGCCGGTCCAATAAGTGGAGAAGGAATAATAATACAAATATTTCAAATTGCGTTTCTTATCTTGAGTATAATCATCTTAATTAAAAGAACAAAATCTAAGAATATCAGAATTAAAGATACTTAAGAGGTACAGATAACGATAAATATAATAAAAATTTTTTATTTATTTCAACTCTAGATATAGTGAAAGTACAAAATATAAAGAGAATCAAATAAATAATAATTATAAAATAAAATAATATATTTTACAGATATCAAATAATGAAACTATAATACAGAACCAATAAAAGAATTTGTTGATAATAAACATATATTTCCATTAATTGTCAAAAAAATAAAAATAATAAAATAAATTTATTTTTCATATTGATTATAATGTTCAATTACAAAATCAAAATTTGCTTTTTTGGTTCCATTTTCATCTATAACTTTCATTACTAATGATTTATCTTCCATGTCAGTAAGATAAGGATCTCCTTCAAAGTATAATTGAGTAGTTAGTGTTGGCTGATTAGGAGCTCCAACTTTTAAATGTATATGACTTGGACGATTTATGTCTCCTGCAGCATATTCTTTGGGAACTATAGTATCTATAATATAGGTTCCATTGTTATTT
The DNA here is from genome assembly GCA_025924135.1 of Nitrososphaeraceae archaeon. GTDB lineage: Archaea > Thermoproteota > Nitrososphaeria > Nitrososphaerales > Nitrososphaeraceae > TH1177. The sequence continues at coordinate 2,607 of JAICEO010000125.1, forward strand.
GTTTGAACCTTGCCTCTAAGAGTAAATCCATTATTGTCATATTCTCCAGTTGAATTAGCTTGCCAGACATCCAGTATAGCGTCTTTGATTGGTTGGCATCTCGTATCCATAACCTTGCCTGTTATTATCAATCGTTCTCCTTCTACTCCTTCACCAAGTCTTTGCTTAAATGGTGCACCTTCCTTATAGAAAGGACCTAACATATCAGATTCAGTTAGTTTGCAAAAGGAATTTTGTTGGTGTGATTGTAAGGTTGAGGTTTGGTTAGTCGATTGTGCGAAAGCAGTTATAGAATAAAATGTGATTGTAAATGATATGATTGCTACTAAGCCAATAATAATAAGAAAATTATTATTTTTCACAATATAGATCTATATAATATAATATATAATAATTGAGTGAATTGTTAAGATAACTGAATAAATTAAAAGTATCTAAAAAAATCTAATTTAGAAATGAAATTCTAAAAATAAATGTGAATGATTGATCTTTTAGTAATCTATATTATGATAAAGTAGATCGTATTCTTGAATTATATAATATTCAGGTCCTCTTTAACAAATGTAACATCTGGCATACAATAACAAATAAAAAAAATTTAGCTGAGAATTCTCATTATAACGGTAAGAGTTTGGTAACATATTAAATGAACCTTTATTGTATAACATGTAAAAAAATTGCAATAAATTGATTTATAACCTAATTTTTCTTTTGTTATTTTTTAATAACTTTTCTACCTTTTTTATAGTTGGTGGTTCATCATCTATATTGTCTACATATGATGAAGCAACAGCAATATTATATGAAATTAATGTGTCTATGTAAAAATTATTAATAAAAATGGGAACTAATGCTGTTGTTTAATTTTATGACGTATTACTAGTATTCAAGAGCAAAGGTCTACTAAATGTCTCTCCACTATTCTCACTTGCTACAATATAAGGAGCAATTTCACCAGTTTTATTATCCCAGAATGTGATGTAAATATTATCTTGTTCTGAAACTATTTCTACATTTTCTGACTTTCCGTTTGGAGAATTACTAACGTTGATAGAATCTTCAAAAGTTTTCCCGTTATCTGTACTCTTCGTGAAAAATATTTCCCAATTACCTGTTCTATTATCCGCCCATGAAATCAGGAGATCGCCATTATCATCTATTGACATTGGAGCTAAAAGTATTGGTACACAACACTTATTTTCTTTCAAAGAGGACAAAGAAGGTGATTGGGCAAAGATAAAACTCGGAAAAAATAAATTAAATATACCAACAATAAATATGAAAACGATAAAAATAAATTTAATATTTTGAAAAAATGTAAGACCAGCATTATTTTTATGATACATGAAATAAAAGAAAGATTCTTTTCATATTTAAATTATTTTATTAGTAGAATTATATTAAAATTTTAACCTTACAAAATTTTTATTTCTATTAATTTTTATAACTGTCTAATTATCTTCAGGTAGAAAAATATATATTTTAGTCAAAACTTTATTTATACTTTATTATCTATTTCAATTTTTTCTTGCTTCTATTTCTTATTTTATCCAGAATATATGTAGAAATTCCACCTACAAAACCTGCAGTAACTAATGAAATAATAGGTCCATAAGTGCTCCAAAATTCTCTAACCTTATCATCGAAGCTTGGAGGTTCTGTAACTGTAATAGTTAGATTAGAGTTCACAGTAGAAAAACTCTTTCCCGAAATTGATAGATTAAAATTTGGTATTTCTATGAAGCCAGAGGGAAAAATGGACCCTTGTGAAATATTAACTAAAAATGGAATCTTATATTTTCCGACCTGTGAGTCTGATGGAACTATAATTCTGAATGGAGTAGGTATATTGGAACTAAATGAAGACAAATTTTGGTTATTTGGATTTAAAATAACCTTTACCAGAGATTGATTATTTTCTAGTTGTATATAATCAACCACTTCCGGATTTATTCCTTCGCTAGACTCTAATTGTATTCCAATATCCTTTTGCTCGCCTGGAGTTAGAACTATTGGATCAGGAATGGTTGAAAAAGTATATGTTGGAGGCGGAATATCTATCCAACTTGTCATATCTACAGTAGTTTTTGTGTTGTTGTAAATAGTAACAGTATAATATAGTACCTTGAAATGTTCAGGTAATGTTAAATATTTCAAGTCTTGAGACATTAATACGAAATTAACATTGTCTTGAATTCCTGTGTAGTTCTCTTGACTAAAAACAGTCCTAAAATAATTTTTAGAAGATTGTTCTACTATAAAACTATTCCATTCTTTGGAATAATTATTCCATTGAATTTCATGTTGAAAGTCAACTCCAAATTTTCCTGTAGCAGGATTTTTGTCAATATCAAATAGTGCACCGTATAGTAAAACAACAGTACCAAATTTTGAAGGATCTGTAATAGTTTTATTTCCAAGCCAGAGAGTTGCATTAAGGGTTTTACCATCACTATAATATGTTACCTTTTGAATATCAGTAGCTAAATCAAGAGGAGATTTATAATCAGTAGAAGTCTGGCGAGACGAATATTCTGCTATTTGGATTCCATCTCTAATACCAGAATTTATCTCATATCGTGGAAATTGAGGAGTAGATACAGCAAATGCATTGAAGTTAATGAAAAATAAAAAATAATAGCATATACAAAGAAAAGTTAAAGACATACATAAGAAAAAATGGAAAGAAGAATAATGATTATTGGTATAAGTTAATAAAAATTTAGATTTGAGCATTGTCGAACTATTATTATTAATACTATTAATTATGAGGTAATTATAAAGATATTTTGAAGTTATATTGATTTTTCTTTGCAAGTTATTCTGTCATAAAGAAAAGGGACTATATATTGCCATAGTTTAATGTTACTATCATCCTTTTATCTTATACCCTGAGAATTGTTCTTACACTTTGTTGGACTCGTTTGAAAATACGATTAATTCGAGAAATTGTAATAGAAGATCTAAAATATTTTTATTTGCTATTCTATGAACCTTTTATATTGTATCTTTTAACTTTGTTAGCATTTCTAGTAACTCCTACCTTTGATAATCTTATCAAAAGAATATGAACCCAATTGGTTAGCGGACTTGGAGAGATGTAAACAGATTTTGATATAATTTGTAGTTCAAAAATATAATCAAAACCAAGGTTTATGCAGAAAATTATTCTTAATATGAAATTAAAGATTTATCAACAATGAGATTATCTAAAATTTAAAAATATTATATAATAAAAAATAATTTTTA
>JAICEO010000126.1 GCA_025924135.1 Nitrososphaeraceae archaeon
AGATTATTTATACAAATATTTTATCTTCTTATTTTTACAATTAATTTATATGGAATTTTTTAATAATTTCTTACATGGAAATATTAGAAGATCATGATCTTGCAAAATATCTATTTGATAAATATTCTACAAATCAACGAAAATGGAATTTTATTATCTCAACCTCTTCAGTAAAGGGTGCTTTTTTTGATGCCATTGTTTCTAATCCGGATGAAGTTTGGCAATTAAAAATTGATTCTATTTACAAACCTAATCCCTTGGTAATGGGTACAAAGACTACAACCGATTCTTCTATAATTGAAAAGAAACTCGAGAATACTTCTCAATTTGGATATAGAAAATTGGAGTCAAATGTACTCAAGAATTTAAGAACTATTTCTGAAGAGGAAAATAACAATTCTATTAATTCTATGGACGTTAATTTCCGTATTAATTCTCTTCTTTCATCACTTGATCCAGTGAAACCAATTAAAGGTCATAATTATCTGTATGGACCTTTTATCTTTACAGAAAAAAATTTAGCCAAGTTCAATAATAACCAAGATGAAATATCTGAAAAATTATCATATCGAATGCATGAAAATATCCGTAGAAAATATTCATCCTATGGATAAATATATATATTTTAACTATTTCTGTTTAAATTTTTTCTTCTTTTCATCATTAAATATACTATAGTGAGTAGGATACCTGCAAGTAATGCTATACTTATATATTCCTTGTCAAAACTATACGAACAATATGCTTCCTGAAAAGTACAACTTAAACTAAAGAAAAGAAGATTCCATATTGAATGGCCCAGTATTGCGAACCATCCTTTCCTACTTATCCATGTTCTTAAACTAAAAAAAAGGGATGGAATTACGAATAACCAATTTGCATACGCTAATTGATTGAGGTCTATAGGATATGTATTGAAGATATGTAACATTGCCCATGCTATCCCACCAATAAGAACAAAAAGGTTATTATTAAAAACATAGAAGGGAATCCCAAAAAATATTGACTCTTCTATAGGACCAGCTAAAATAACTGGAAACATAAAAAGTGGAAGATCTGGTTCTTCATACCCCTGTATTGAATTATCTATTACTAATGTTCCTATCAAAGAGAAAATTATTCCTATGCCATGATAAAATAAAAACATTATGATCAAATATAATAGTGAATTATTATAATAACGAGAGATCCATCTTTTTGGATTAATATCCTTTGAAAAAAGTTGAATTAATGAGTCAGCCATTTAATCTACAAAATTTCAAACTAATCTCCAATATAAAAATACAACAAATATTATAGACCTGGTAAAGATTAAAATATAAAACAAGAAGAACTTAGCTAAAAATATATTAGAATGAAATATTTTGTTAGTATTATATTTAATACATGTGAATTATTTCAAGTAGAAGGAAATGAAGTAAGAGTATCTCTCAAATCAAAACCAGAATTAGGAAAGGCTAATCGCGAATTAATTAAGTTATTATCTAATCATTTTCAAGTTTCATCTGATAAAATAAAAATAATCCAAGGCATAAAATCAAGAAAAAAGATTGTTCATATTTTGGAGTAATCATAAGTTTCGATACATATATCTAATAAATTTTTTATCAGTTCTAATTTATATAAATTGTATCTTTTAATAATATATATAATCAAAACATACAATAATCATAGCTGTAGAAAGTCTAATATGAAATTTAAAACACACTATTTAGGTTTTAATACAAAAAAAAGAACAGAATTTATAAACATAACTCAAGAAGTAAGAAAGGTAATAAAAGAGAGTCAAGTTAGGGAAGGTTTATGTCTTGTAAATGCTATGCATATATCTGCTAGTGTATTTATTAATGATAACGAATTGGGACTACATTACGATTTTGAAAATTGGCTTGAAAAATTAGCTCCCCATGCTCCCATTGAACACTATAGACATAATGATACAGGAGAAGATAATGCCGATGCACATTTAAAACGTCAAATTATGGGAAGAGAGGTGGTGGTAGCTATAACTAATGGAAATTTAGACTTTGGTCCATGGGAGCAAATTTTTTATGGCGAATTTGATGGTCAAAGATCTAAAAAAATTCTTATCAAAGTTATTGGTGAATAATTTTAATTAGTATCAGTAATACAGAAAATTATTAAATAATACTTGTTTAAAATTTATAACAAAAATTACCAACTATATTTTTTATTAAACTATTTCTTTGAAATATCTGTTGTTTCATCTTTAAGAAGATTTTTAACCTGTTTATTCATGTTAATTATATCTCCAAGAGTTTGATGAGCATCTATTTTTTTCTTCTTAATCCATATAATATTCCCGTCAAGGTCAGTTTCAATTAATTTTGATCTCTCCAAATATTTGAAAATAGTATTAATTTGTGTAGAGTTGAATTTTCCTCCCATCATCTTTTGTAAATTTCTGATTTTAATATATTCAGTGGATTTTTCCAACATATTTAGAAAGAAATCTATATCTTCTTTACTTACTTTATTTATAGGATTGCCTTTTTTCTTTTTTTGTTTTATATAATTAATTTATGCCTGTAATTATAATACTTTGCTATGTAGTGCTTAGAATATTGCAATATCTTCCATATCATGATTTTTATTGTTGTAATTAGCAATTTTTATCTCTATTTGATGTTTTTTAATATATCTTTAATTATTAATATTTTGATTCAATCTTATAAATTGTATCAGGACCATTAAGACCTCACCACATTTTTGGTAGTTATATGACTAAGTATAACCATATAATTATTGTATATAGTATTTTTTAATTTTCTATTAATATTTTAGTTTCTTTCACGCTCAAATTATATATATATAAATATTCCTAGCAATAGGATCTTCTTTTTACGTCCTTTTATTTCCGCTTTATAACGAAGTGAATATTTATTTCCTTTATATGATTATATACATTTGTGAAGTAAGCACTCTCTATATTTGTTATTTATTTAATTTAGCAACAATAGAATTACTCAACTTATATCTCTTTGAGAACCATGCACCTTACCACCATACTCCGTAACAATATCAGACAAAATCTCATATTTCTGTTGAATTTCTGCTATTGAACCTTGCAGTAGCTCGAAGGAATTAGACATTTTTGGTTTAGGTTGTTGTTGATTTGCAAAAGTAGAGCATATGGTGTTCGTTTTTTAGCATAAGGATTGTAATAGTGAGGTTTTTGTGCTGTTGATGGTGGAATTATTCCTCCGTCTTTTGTTGTTGTTGTAGTAGTAGTTTCTGAAGATTTGTTACCTCTATTAGGGCAAATATGCTTCTTCTTTGTAAAGACTTCCCAATACTCATTTACTGAACTATTCCAATATATCTGAATACCACAACCATAAACACAAAGTCTTGGATTGATATTTTTATTTTGGTTATTATTATTAGTAGTATTAGAAGAACTCATTTCTTATTATTGTCATCATCATTATTATCAGTATTATTTTTATTTTCAGCAAGCCAGCATTCTTTACATATCGTGCTACCATCTTTGTTTGGAATTCGGTAGTCTCTATTTCATTTTTTCCACATTTTGAACAAAATACTAAGGAACTCATTTCCTGTAAAAGCAATATCATACTATTGGTCAATTAACTTATCCAAGTCACCAGGAATAGCCATTCTCTCAGAAATACCAAATTCTTTCCTGAATTCTTTGTTTATTTCTTGGATATCTTTTGTATTATTTGCATTATGCGTTTCTTTGAATTCTTTATATGCTTTTTGGAATCCTTCCAGACTGCCAAATCTCTCGATACTAGATTTAAGGAAAGCAAGAAGGCCTTTCGAATATCTACCACTCCTAACACCATCCAACTCATTAACTACTAGTTCGTCAGTATTATTGTCATAATCAATTATAAGCCCATATTTGAAAAATGCAAAAGCATGAAACTCATCATCATTAATTATAATAGATTTGTATCTGAGTCTATCTTTTCCTTCCAATTCAATTCCCTCTTTCTTCTTAACATACTCTATGGCAACATTTATTGCCATATCTAAATAATAATCTCTGTCAGTCATTTTTTCTTAAAGTACCCCAGGAAAGTAGCAGGTCATAAGGAATTTGTTTTTATTTTAACAAATATAAGAACATTCTGGAATAAATTTTACAAATTATTTTCCTTTACTCTTTAATTCAAATTTACTAGATGTAAGTTATATCATCTATCCTTGTTGCTATCACTTAGTGATTTATCTTAATTGTTGATACAATCTTCTTTAGCCTTTGTTTGTATCTTCGAACATGATTATAAATTATAATTGGATATTTAGGATGAAATTCATTTATTTTATCATAGCATTCTATTTCTCCTTTACATTCTATTTCAGATGAAATATTATTCCACCAATATGCATCTTCGTAGTCATTATGATGCATAAGTATCATTAGGTTTGATGGTCTTAAAATATACTTGTCATAAAAAATGTATACGAGTAGTATTTTTTGTTGAGCATTTAGAACTATATAGTAGATTATTGTTGTTAAATAATAACATCAATCAACTTCAAAAAATATAATAATAAGAAATTTATAAATATCCTCTCTACCAATTTTGTCTTACTCTAAAAGACAAATAACCAAATCAGGTCGGTGTTGTCATAGTCTGAATGTCCATAAACCTCGATTGAGTTCAGGCTATGGCAATAATTAATTTATCTCAAATTATTAAATAGAATATTTTAAAAGTATTATTACCAATAGTCGTTGGATTCATTTATAGCCTCACTCAATTTGCTCCCACTACTTTCAATCCCACGATGAGGCTATGATAATAATATTCCAGTATTATTTAAAACTCTAAAAGAATAGTTTCAAAAGTAATAAATAATATAATTTCTAGGTATTAGAACCTTCCACACCAACGAAAAATCCAAGTCATAGCCTTCTATTGTTATGATACATTCCTTAGAAGGTTATGGCTTATACAATTATAACTCTTCTTTCAATATTATTTACCTATAATTGGTAGTTTAATCAAGCACTAATGTAGGTAATAGTTTTATTAGGAGTCGGGATTGGCACCATTCCTTAATTCTTCCTTTTTTTAATAATGACAAGTATATAAAATAAAAACCTGGAGATGTTGCAGTAAGTGGTGAGTATAACGCAACATCTACTATTAGTTTGGGAGATACTTTCATAACATATTTTGGTAGTCTGGGATCTGATCTATCTACAAATTGGAATACTAAAATGTTCTCAATAGTCCCTGCTACTGTTGTTACAACTGTAAATTGTTTTGACAATTCGCCATAGAGAGGCAATTCTCAAACCGAAATCATTTCTTTTTATTTTTTATTCTACTTAATAGCAGATACTTATTGTACTTATTATTAAAAACGAATATATTAATTTCAGAACATATAATGAGAATTTAAGAAATTTATAAATACCTTTGCATCAATCAATTTTATCATACTCTCCAAAGAACTCATAGGCAAACAAACCAAATAATACCTAACCATTGTCATAGTCTGGATAATCTTCTATCCATAAACTGAGGTTGATCAATTGAGTTCAGGCTATGACAATAATTAATTTATCTCAAATTATTAAATACCTATATCGATTTGAATACACCATAAACCAATCAAGGATTTAATCTTCGCCGTAGCCTTCTAATGAGCCATCGAGGGCTATGTTTTTCTAAAATATTCTAATTACTATTATTTATTATGATTAATGCAAATCTAATCTCTATATTTATTTATGTAATATAGTTCAAATATTACAAAATTTTCTTTAATAACAATAACAATCACAAAAAAAAAAAAATAAAATAATGTTTTGAAATTCTTCTTTTCTTTTCTTTTATTTATGG
>JAICEO010000127.1 GCA_025924135.1 Nitrososphaeraceae archaeon
ATGACTAAAAGAATTTTATTAGTAGATGATGAACAGGATATCATTTTTACCATAAAAAAAATTTTAGAAGAGAATGGATTTAAAGTTGATAGTTTCAATGACCCTATTTTAGCATTGAATAATTACAAAGTCAATTTTTATGATTTAGTAATTCTTGATATAAAGTTGCCAAAAATGGATGGATTTGAATTAGATACTAAAATAAGAGAAAAAGACCCTAAAGTAAAAATATGTTTCTTAACTGCAGTGACAAAGTCTAATGAAGAAGCTGGAAAAATACGATTGGCATTTGGTAAAACAATCAATGAAGACTACTTTATTCAAAAGCCCGTCGAAATAGAAGACTTACTTAAAAAATTAACTTCTATAATGAATATCTAACAACAACAAATATCTATATAGATAATATCAATGTTATTGTTTCAAGTAAATATTATAGTACCTTCTATTACCATATATTAGACTCCTCTTTTTATGCTATTTGTATTACTCCCTCCTTGAAATATTTCTATAAAATTCAATATAATGTAGATATATCTAATAATTAGTTTCCAATAATAAAAGCTAAATATATCTTATGATGTAATGAATAATATGACAGAATCAATCGTCTGTCGAACCGAGCGTGCAAATCCCGCCCAGTCCATTGCTCTTTAATTGAAAGGTTCCGATAGGTTTTGTGTTCAAGAATCAAAGATGTTAACAAATTTTTTATCTAATTTATTAGTGAAATGTGATTCTTGGTAACATATTTGTTAACATAACCGGTGATTAGATGATGAAAAAATTACAAAAATGTTAACATTTCAAAAAGTATGGTAACATCGATATTTTTCGTGTTAACAAAAAAGACATTGATAATCAATTAATAGTGAAATCAATATTCTTTTTCTATTTTTTCTATACATAACTTATTTTCTTGCAATATTAATCTAATTTTATCTCCAGCTCCTAATTTCATTCCATCTCTAATTGGATTGGTCTTATGTCCAAAAGAAACTTACTTTTTGCAGGAAACATAATTTTAGATCCTGCAGAATATATGATAGTAGTCCCAATTGTATTTAATACCGGGTCAAGAAGTTTTATGACTTCTCATTTTAGACGAATTTTGGATGATCATAGAAGGTTAATAGCAATAAATCCCAAATTCACCAAACTGATTACTGCGTTGAAGGGTGCACAATTTGACGATATAGGTAGATTAGATAAAGATGAAAGTCCACATGATAATATACTAGACACATTTCTGATGATGACTACTTTAAGTTTAAATCAAAGGGAGATGAATGATAATTATGAGATATAAAATATTAAAGTTTTAACACTTATACAATCCATAAAAAATGTGTAATCATTTTTGAGATATAAAACACATAACATTATTATATGAAAAAAATTCCGATATAACCAATTCTTCCCAATTATTTAATAGCATCTAATTTTATCATGTATGAATCAAGTTGTCCTTTGATTCTAAGTTTTGGTTTACTGTTTGAGCAGCTTGTTGGATACCTTTTTTTATTTTCTGCTTGATTTCAGTTAAGAAGTTACCAATCTTTCTAGTAGTTGGTAATTCATATTCAATCGTATGAATAACAGTAGTACTATTTTATTTGGCCCACCTTGAAATTCATGACCACTTTCCCAAAGCTTGAACTGACCTTCTGTTTGTCTTGTAACTAACTTTCTGTTCTGTTCTTTCTCTACAACTTCTAAAAGCATGTCATCTCTTTTACCCATATATTCACCAGTTACTTTCATTACTGAAACTTCTTCACTTTTTTGACCCGATACATTTGCTGATTCTTTGATAATTTGACTAGGTCATGCTTCCTTAATATTATCTGGATTGGTATAATATTCAAAAACACTTGCTAGAGCTGCATTTATTTCAATTTCATTTCTAATTGTGTTCATGATTCTATTTGTGTAACATACTATGTAACTAATAGATTGTTATATGTAAATAAATTTTGAATTACGTACAAAATAGTAAACTGTATTTATATTATTAGATAATATAAACATTAATTGGATTTATTATTATAATTATATTAACCAAATTTGTTACAATCTTTTTGTTATAGTAGTTTCATATTTTTGTTTTTTCATATCGTATACTCTTTGTAACATCATTGCAAGTGGAATTACAAATGCTTGTTGTGCTATCTTTGTTATTACATCTCTATAATCTATGGTATATTCCTTAATTATTAAATCCGTTCCTACAATTGGAATACCTGTGATAGTCCTGAAATAGTAAACAATTATTATTGCTACAGTTCCTACCAAAATTATGTAATATGGTATTACATTAGTAGGTTTCGCAAATATTAAGACAGTAGTAACTATATAACTAATTGCTATCATTGCAAAAAATACACCTTCTGCAAGTTGTCTTGTACTTTTATTTACCATGCCTTTCTCTCCAGATTCTTTTGACTCACCTAATTCTAGTAATGAATGTTCTGCATATACTATGACGTTGGGAATCATTAATCCAACAAATATTATTGATAATATTGTTATTTGTTTATTGTTCTTTAGTGTTGTTAACATCAAATCTTTAAATGAAATTCATTCACATTGTATATTAATATTTGATAAAAATTGGGACAAATTAGGCACTAGGAATAATATATATTTAATCATTATATAACATATTTCACATACAAAATTATGTCTTTAATGACCAAAAACATTATAACATTTAGTGTACTGGGAGTATTTTTAGCAATCGCTATAATCTCAGTTCAACATGTCTATGCAACAGGCTGTCCCACCAATTTTGTTTCCGAACATATAAAAAATGCAAAAACAGCACTTGAGAGTGGAAATACAGAAGAAGTTATGAACCAACTTCAATTAGCAGAAGAAGCAATAGGGATGGCTGCAGAGGAAAGTGAATAATTAGATAAAGAATAGAAATAAAATTTATTAGGATTATCATTACAAATGCTATTTTAAAACGAATCAAATTTATAGATATGATTTTACTGTAATATTCTAGTCAATTATATTAAATACAATCAAATACAATAAAAAAAATTTTTTAGTGAATCTTATATTTTTTCCATATTATTCCAACATTAGACTCTTATTTTTGCACCGCTATCGGTATTACTCCCAAGTGCTGGTAGTTTTCTAGGATTCACTATTTGACATAATTTTAGCTATTTGTCTTTTCATATCATAATCAATACTTTACTAATCTTGTCTTCTTTTGAAATTTCTGATCCTGAAAAAGTTATCACATTAACTATAATAATATTCAAATAAATCAACCCTAATTTTTTCTTTTAGTTTTTTAAATCAATTTATCTGTCATTTCACGAATCCTGAATAGAACATAATCACTGGAATCTTCTTCTTCTCCGTACTTCCAAACTTCATCTTTTAATAGAGCTTGTCGCTTTTTGTTTATAGCTATGTCTCTTTTTTTGTCCAGTTCCTCAATAATATTTTGTATTATCACTTGTTCATCCACTTGTTGAGTATTCTCCATATCCGCTTTATATTTCTCCAAAGTCCAATCTATCATTTCTATAATCTTTTCATGACGTTCATTATAGGTAGGATGGCAATTAGGTCTAATCATTTTTTGACGTTCATTTCTAATAGATAGTAATTGGTTTTCAAATCTGTTTGTAGCCTCATTTTGATTTAGCCACGGGTCAAGATTTGGCATAATGCATATACAAATAAGGTATTTATTAATAGGATAGATACATTCAGTGAGAGGGAGTATATGCTGCTTTTTGTTCTTTTTCTTTACAATCTATCTATATATTCAATAAGATTTCTAAAAAATACATTTAGGCTCTGGAATTCATGTTGTTATTTATTTAAAGTTTTTACCACTTATCTTTACTATACATTCATGATATTTGGATATTGATTAAATGTTTTTCAAGAATAGATAAGAATTCTTTTATTCGTATTGGTTTTTGTATAAATCCATCTATCTTTATACCTTCTAGCTCAGAGTAGTTGATGGTATCATTGGCTGACATTAAAAAAAATGAAATAGTGGCATCAATTTTTTTAATATATTTTAGCAAATCAAATCCAGTCATTCCAGGCATTCGAATATCAGAAATTATTAATCCATATTGAGCAAAATTTGTTTTGTAATTTTCTAGGGCCTCTAGTGGATTTGTAAAACCTATCACCTCATAATCTTCCCTCTTAAGTAAATCTGTAAAAAGATTTACGATGTCAGGCTCATCATCAACCAATAGAATTGATTTTGATTTAGACATTAGGGACATCATTTTATTTTCCTCGTGCGTTTGTTGACTATTATTAAACTTGAATAGGAAGAAGAAGAAGAAGAAGAAGAAGAATAACGAATGTTCAAATTTTTAGAGGATAGGAAAAGGATTAATGAAATACGATTTCGTTGCAATACATCTCCCCTACCCATATTATATATTATCGTACATGAAGTATAAATGATTACTATTCAAAGAGTTACTAGTTTCTAGGTCAATAAATCATAAAATCATTGCTTATGGTCAATAAAACCAAATTCTCTCTTGTATATAGCTAAATTGTCATCTAAGTTATCTTTTTTGAATAAGTAGTGATTTCACTTTAACTGTTGATGCAATCTTCTTTAACCGTTGTTTGTATCTTCTAGCATGATTATAAATTATAACTGAATAGGTAGGATGAAGTTCATTTATTTTATCATAGCATTCTATTTCTCTTTTACATTTTAATTCATATGGAATTCTATTCCACCACCAGGAGTTATCATCTTTATCATTATCTATTATCATTCCCACGTATATTTTTGTTAATTCTAGTATAAAGGACTACAATTCAAAGATTTATTAATTTCCTGTTCAATAAATCATAAATAGTATTGATTATGGTCAATAAAACCAATTCTCTGTCTAATATAGATAGAATGTAAAACAACAATAGAATTATTTTCCGCAGAGACATCTGTGCAACATACAAAAGAGAATGTAAAAGAACTATCAAAATAGGCTCTAATACTGTAAAAGTATTCCAACAAGTTACTAGGGATAATATTCATAAAACAACAAATTCTTCTAATGACTAATTACAGCGAGAGAATCAGCAAAAGTAATTGATGAGCTAATAAACAAAAACATAAACTACTACTCCTTCCAATTTTTTTAAATTTTATTATTTTAAAAGTTAAATAAAGTACTACATGCAGCAAATGTAAAGTTTTAGTTTTTTCTATATTAATTAATTGTATAAAAGAATCTAATAATAAAAGCTAAATACAAGATACTACTATCTCTACAATAGACTCTAATTTTCGCACCGCTATCGGTATTACTCCTTTGAATATTCCAATAGAATTCAATATATTGTGGATATCTATTTTAACATAGGTTTCTAATAATAATAAATATAATGTAGAACAATACTCTTTAGAAGATTCTAAATTTCGAATAGTTAGCTGAATATTGGCAAAACAATAGTAGTCTTTCACATATATCACGATTAGCTAATTCATTAATTAAAGAATGTTTACAAGTAATAATATCTTAATTTGTTACTAAAATAAAATATGCTATATATGTAAGAATCTAAAAAAATTTACTAGAGTTATTGAGCTAGGTTTTAATATTAAAACCTAGTTGTTCTTTGACTGTCTCTATTTAAGTCTGTATTGTGTCTATTAACTGATGTTATATAATCAGTATTTGTTTTTGTCAAAGTCTTTAGATTATCACGAGTCTGTTCAAGTGCTGTATTGTATACTCTCATATTTGATGCTAGAGTATTATTTATTAGATTGCTAGTATTTAACA
>JAICEO010000128.1 GCA_025924135.1 Nitrososphaeraceae archaeon
AACAACGATGCTTATGGATACAACAACAACGATGCTTATGGATACAACAACAACGATGCTTATGGATACAACAACAACGATGCTTATGGATACAACAACAACGATGCTTATGGATACAAGGATATGGATAAAACTCCTAAGATATTTCCAGCTAACAAAGTATCAGAACTTGGAGATAGATGGTGGCAATGGATTAGTAGTATAAATGCTAACATAGTAAATCCATTTACTGAAACAGGTCAGGCTGGTTGTGATGTAGGTTTACAGGATAACGGTAAATTATTGTTTCTTGTAGGCTCAATTAAAAATGTGACAGCTTTTCCAGATACAGGTTTTCCAGAACACGAATGTGGAATTCCAAAAGACACATCTATTCTATTTCCTATAGTCAACGTAATATGCGATACTCTTGAAGTAAATACACCATTCTTTGGTGCAGATGAAACAACCCAAAGAATATGTGCTAATAGTTTGACTGATACATATGATAATCTAACTGTAACCATAGATGGATTTGAAGTCAAAAATCCAGAACAATATAGAATCGATTCTCCTGCTGGAGGCTTTGCTTTTACTGCAGTTGAGAATAATCCAGTAGGTATACCTGCAGGTAATGGTACAGGAGTACAAGATGGTTTCTGGATTCTATTGAAACCATTAAAACCAGGAGAACATACAATTACTTTCAGCGGTGCTTTGGACTTTAGTCAAGTCCCTGGAATCAATGATATTCTTGAATATGGAGCTACGTATTTTCTAGAGGTTCAGTCAGATAAACAATCGTATTATCCTGAGGATTACAATCAAGACTATCCAGCATACTAAATAGTAATCTCTAGACGATATCCTTCTTCCTTTTTTTAAATCTTGAAAGAATTTATTAAGATAATTAAAAAATGGTTTAAAGTTAATATGATATTATGTTTTATAAAGACAGAATATTATTTATTATAAAATTATTTATATATTTAAATTAGTAACGGATCTCATTAAAACTCTAGATTTGATAGGTAATGTAAAAGATATTACTGTGTAAATATTCAATTGATGAAACTATTGTACATCAATTAATCAAAAGAGCACTATCCATTTTTATTTCTTTAGTTGTTACAGGAAGTTCAAAAGTTACTATAATGGTTTTATCATCGAATGATTCTAGATTTTTTAATATATAATTTGTAATTTCTTCTAATACGAATTTATTGCCTTCTTTTCTACCATGTACAACAAATTTGAATTTATCTTCCATTACCGAGTATTAGCACAAAGTAACTACTTGTTATTATAGTTTATGGTATAATGAAACATTTGTTAATTATAGATAAATAATAAAATATAATAAAATAATTAGACCAGTATAAGAAGTTCTCATACTAAATTGTATAGCTACTATACACGGATTTTGCAGAGTCTTTGATCTAACAATTGAAAGAATTTTGATTCTTATGATTCTTATCTATTTTCAATGGCAGATAGGAAGCTATAATCAGCCTCTACTAAAACATTCCTGTACATGAAGACAGAACAACGAATCTAATAACACATTTTTAATGACTTAACCGTTAATTGTTTATTATTTAACTAGAATAGAACATGTATAAACTCTTTTGCAAATTAATCGCAAAAGGTCTGAGGAATTACCGAAATATTTTTTTTGATTATGAATTACGTATAAAATAAATCAACTCCTCACTTTGAATAACACAAAAGCAGACTAATTAATCTCGGTTTTTTTATATTTCACTTTGACTTTCAGTACTTTTAAAAAAAGTTAAAATACTATACTCCTAGGAATTATTTTAGTTCTCTTGAAAGAGCAATATCATTAAGTATATACCTAAACTTTAATTCTATCTAAGAATGTCTATCAAAACTTGAATAGGGAGGTGAAATACTAATAAAAGATAATACTACTAAATATTAATGATAAATGCTGATAGAAACAAATCAGATAAAATTATTACTACAATAACTACCACCATCGGTATTGTTGCGTTAATTACAATTCTACTGGTAGATAGTTATAATAATGGAGGACAATTTTTTACTTTTACTGAGCCAGTCTCTGCTCAGTCCAGTAATAATACTACGAATAGTAATTCATCAAACAATTCAACACTTCCTGTTCTTTTAATACACGGATATATGGCCGATGCTTCTGTTTGGAATAAATGGGTAGAGTTGTTAAAAAAAGACGGCATCGTTGCATACCCTATAACATTCAAACAATCAGATGATAAATGTGGTTCAGCTGCAGAACATGCAAAAGAACTATCAAAAATAATTGGACAAATCAAAGATGAAACAGGACAAAATAAGGTCAATATTGTAGGACATAGCAAAGGAGGATTGGATGCAAGAGTATACCTTGCTAACAATACAAAAGATGTTGCAAATCTAATTATGATTGGAACACCTAATTCAGGCTCTCCTATGGCTGAGTCAAGCGAAGTCTGTACTCCTGCTGTATATGATTTAAGGCCTGGTGCAGCAGCTACTGAGGTAAAAATGAATCCAAACACCAAATATTATACTATTGCTGGTGAATGGGACCCTAAATCAGGAAATTGTCAGCTAACGCCGTTCCTACCAATGGAACAATCTGGATCCTCTGATCTTCCTAAACCTAATGATGGAATGGTGCCTTTATCTAGTGTAGAATCACAAGATTATTTTACTAATCTTGGACACAGCAAAAGTTGCCACACTAATCTTATGAGCGATTATGAATATGGGTTAGCCAAAGATGTACTCCTTGAAGTTAATAAACAAACAGGAATTCAACCACAACCACAACCACAACCACAACCACAACCACAACCACAACCACAACCACAACCACAACAACAACAACAACAACCATCTTCACAACAAAAAATTCAGAAAACTGGTGTCTCTCTAGACTTGACCACGCCCACGGCGGGAAATATGTATGGTGGAGACAAAAAAGGTAGCCTGGACTTTTCATTTCAAAATAATAATGTGCTTGGTACCGCTAAAATGAATGAAAAACCTGCAAATGGAAAGGTATACGAAGGCTGGTTTGAAGATAAAGGAGACGCATCAGGTTATTCTTTAAGTGTAGGAAAATTCAAAGATGCTGATAACACTCTTGCCTTAAATCAAACAATGGTTAATCCTTACACATATACAGTATTCTTTGTTACTGCCGAACCAGTTGATGATCCTGACCCAAAACCATCCGATATAGTAGTAGGAGCGAAACTGCCAATCCCCTTTGGACAATAACTTTAATTAAATTTTTGTACATAACGTAATAGTTAGTAATGTAGACAAGTTGATCTCAATTATTACCATTATTTAAATGAGGTCAGAAAAAATTGTTAGTCTATCATCTATTGAGTTTTAGAGAATAATCTTTAATTAATTATAAAATTGGCATGAATATTATTCTGATTACTTATCTATATTGATGTTTTAAAAAATTTTAATATAAAAATTGCATATAAATAAAGTAAAAATGTTATACACACAAATAAATCCAACAGTTACGATAGTAGCCACAACAATTTTTCTGGTAACGATACTTTCTACTTCTTCATTTACGGGATCAGCCTTAGCACAAGCAGAGAGTATGAACCAATCCATGTACAATGCAAATGATTCAGCAAACCAAACCGCTAAGAGTTTAGGTCAATCTGCAAATGAAACTGGGAAAGGCATACAACAAGGTGCCAATCAAACTGGCGAAGCAATTCAAGGAAACGCTAGTGAGCTAGGGGCCAACATTAGTGAAGGAGCAAAGGATTTAGGTAAAAATATCACAGAAGGTGCAAAGGGTCTCGCTAAAACTCTAGGCAAAGGATTACAAGATTTAGCAAAGTAACACTTCTTCTTCTAAGATGTAGACTAAACATAATTTTTTTACTTTCTAATCTTTAGGACACTTTCCCTTCCAAAAGATCATAATTACTATGATGTATTAGCGAAATTGAGATAATCAAAAAACTATCAAGAGATTTTCTATATTTTTTTAGAAAATTTACTGAGGAAAATATTTATATAAAAAAAGCACGTAACAAAATTTACATTGAAATACACCAACTTATTTGTGATAGTGTCAGCAGCATTTCTTACAATTATGCTCGGCTTGTCGGCAGTAACTAATCAAGGATTTGCACAATCTGCAGAAACAAACCAAACGATGAAAAATGCAGGTGAATCGGCAAATCAGACGGGTGAAGAGGTTAAAAAAAATGCTAGTGATGTAGGGTCAGAAGTCGCTGAAGGTGCAAAAGATGTCGGTTCCAAGGTCACTGAAGGTGCAAAAGATACTTTGGGAAAGATCGGCGAAGGACTTGAAAACCTAGGAAAGTAAGATAAATTTTATATTTTTCAATTTTATTTTTTAACATTTTCACCGATGAAAGTTCAAATTCATGCTTTAATAATATTTGATTATGAACATATTTTGAATTGTAGCTTTTCCTACTAAACTTTCCTGTTAGTAACTAAGGCTTTAGATTAAACCGGTATTTTAGACCTTTCAATCCTTTTGATAATTGAACATTCATAATTCGATTTCTTAAATAAGAAATAAGTTATATACTATGTATTACTATCGATTATATGTCAAATGATATAACTGATTTTAATTCCGAAGATATTACAAAAAAAGAAGCACGAGGGTTAGGCGATGATACTGATTTTGGCGAAGTTCAAGAAATTTTAGGCGAATATATAATAACTCAGAAGGGTACTGTTGATAAAGAGAGATATTATTTTCCAAAGAGTTTAGTGGAACGTTTCGATGGAGATACGGTCTATTTTAAAGTAACAAAAGAAGAATCAAAACAATATAAACGGGACTAACTGTACATTATTTTTTTCACTAATTTATTCAGATATTCCGTTGATAACACTACTAGCTGATCCAATAGAAAAAATTCATTTTTAATTTGAAGTAGCCTAACTAAACTAAGATTCTATATAATATTATTTGGTATATAATATTTGGTATATAATATCAGTTATTTTTAATTATCTTTTCATTCTATCCTCTGCTTTGTCGAATAAAGAACAATTGACCTAATTTCGACTTCAAATAAAGATCCAATTTTCCAAAATTGTCTTTACCTATATTCACCTCAGTCGATAATACAGTGTCATCTTTGGTTATTATTTCAATCTTTTCTATTCTATCTATGAATGTTGCACCATCCGACATCATATATAAATCGTAACTAACTAAATGCGCTTTATTACGATGAGAAAAATGTATGTCTGGAGATAATTTATTATCGAAAACAAATCTTTTTTTACTTTTTGGTCGCTCTAAGCTATTTATTAATTTATAAACTGCATCAAAATATGGAATAACGTTTGTTATGAATTCTTTTAGTTCAACAATTTCTTTAGGAGATATGCCGAAACATTTTTCATTCCATTGTAAATAATAGTTTTTAATTTCTATTTTTGGTTTCTCATAACCATTATCTATGATATATTGTGATATTATCTCTTGCGAAACCCTCAAGTAGGGACTAAATATTTCAAGGTTATATAAAATATTTAACTAAATATATTCAAAATGGATTAATTTTCCTTGCTTTGTTTATTCCTATCAATTCTAAATGCTGGTTGTCTCCATCTTATATTACGACGAAGTGCATTCATTTTCGTTGAAGTAGGCGGCTTTCCTATTATCTCCGAAGATGAATGAGGTATAATTGATATTTTTTCAAGAGAAG
>JAICEO010000129.1 GCA_025924135.1 Nitrososphaeraceae archaeon
AATGGGTTAATGGTCCGTTAGTTGCATCATAACGTATTGTCCCATCTTTGAAAGCATATAAGTCATAATTTTGCCTTAAAATCCCTTTTTCTAATGGTTCAGCAGATTTATTTTTCCCCATCAAAATCTTGACACCTTTTAAGGGTTCTTTAAATTGTATTTCCAAAGTTTTTTCCGCTTTTTTTAACATTTTTTTAAGAGGATACTTAGATGGAGAATATGTTTTTCCTTCCCTTCTACATTTAGTACATCTAGTAGTTACTTCTTTTTTGCTATTATTTTCTGAATTAATTGGTTCTCTACAGATTACACAAATATTAAGCAGAGGTGTCTCAGATAAACAGTTTCTACATTTAGTACCAACTGATGGTAGATTACAAGTTTTACAATATCTATTAGCTATTTCTGTATAAAGAACTTCTTCTTTTGATGCTTTGATTAAATCTCGCATAGAACCTCCTTTACTTCCTACTGGAAATAAGACATGAACTGGCGGCTTCATTTTTCTTTCTGCTGCTTTTTCTGGCCGTCCAACACGTACAGCTATTGATGAAGAAAATTTTGGTTTTAGTAAAATGCCAGATATTCTCATTATATAATCAATTGAAGATATTTTATTATTTGATGATTCATTATTATTTATTGACGTATTACAAAGTAAAATAAACAAAGAGTTTATTTGATTTAATTCTGACAATTCTATAAATCGATTATTATTATAATTTTTTACTGAATGTGTTATTCCTAAACGTTCAATTATATCTTTTAATATTTCATTATATTCAATTGAAAATGAATTATAATAACTCTTATTAGTTATGGCTTTTGTCATATTAAATATTAAATCAAAATTCTTGTCAATGTCTGATTTTTTTAGGAATTCATTTCTTAATAAAATAATTTCATCCACTGATATTGATTCCCAATAGAAAGAATATTTAGGATGTAAAGGAATATTCAAAATTTTACTAATTAAGAATGCTTCTTTCAGTGTTGGAGTTATTTCTATAGAATTATTTGCTAATTCAAATAGTCGTTGTTTGTCAATATATTCTAAAATTTCATTAGTATATTTCTTATCAGTGGAATTACTATTATTAGTTGAAGAAATCTGCTTTATTTTCATTTGTAATTCTACTCCCCATATCTCTTCAACATAGGATGCAGGAAATAATTTTGCATTATTTTCTAAGAAATCACCATAACTAACTAAAATATCTCCCAAATAAAGGATAGTAACAATTCTGTTCTGAATTTGGTGAGCATATTCTATAGATGTCACATAAGTTACAGTTCCGTCGTCTAGTTTCACTAAAGGAGGTTCTATTGAGTCAACTAATGCGATTGTTGCTGCTTTTCCAGGAATATCAATTTTAATTTGAGTTCCTACTACTATTGCATAATTTAATAATATAGGAACAGTTGGATGAATCCCTATTGTGGAAAATCCTGTATTATAGCATCTACCATATCTTAACCTAAATCCACCAATTTTATTAGACATTGACAAAACTGGTCTACCAGTTATTACTTCTGACATTCTATGGTGTATTGTATCGTCTTCACTAGAGCCTTCTTTCTGTATTGCTCCTTTAAGTTCCTTAAGCCAATCCCATCCATCTAATCCTAAAGTATCTATTATTTTTAATAATTTTCTACTTCTTCCAATTAAACCGTCATTCATAACTCTTAAAGCACCACCTCGTACTCGGTCTGTCTTGATCCTTTTCATTGCTCTATGACCTACAATTTCTACTGGATCAGTATCTACTCCATCTAATTCGACTGGTAAATTACTAATACATTTTATTACATCCTCATCTAAAATTTTAAATTGAAAACTTCCTACTTCTCTTTCATATATTCGTAATTCTTCGACAAATCGACCCGTTTCATCATCAAAGGAGTTGGCTTGATATTTACTTAACCCAACTGACTTTCTTACATGGTCCGCAATAAGCATTGTTAAGGCTGCTTCCGTTCCTCCAGCGGATCTAATTGGTCCTGCAAATGATATCGAAAGATATTGACTTCCATCAGAATTATTCTTGATTTGGACATCTGAAATACCTTGTAAAGGAGCAACAGTTACTCCTTCTGTTACTATAGCAAGACTTACCCTGACTGCATTATCTAATCTAGTTGCCAAGTCATCATCATCATCGCTGTATTTACCTTGTGCAATTTCTTCTGATATCTTTAATGCTGCCTTTTCTTTAGTTGTTTCAGATAATAAATTTCTTAATCTATTTGTAATATTAATATCATGCATTTTAGCAACTCTATCAGCTAAATCATAGACTATTCTTGACTCAATTTTTTCAGAAACATCAATACCTTGTAACCGTGCACTACTGGCTATTAGATAAATTTCATTTAAGAAGTTTAAGAGATTATTATGGTAATTATTATAAAAAGAGGGTCTTTTTAAACTACTTAACTCTTGAAGTGAGTTTTCATCTAAAAGATTATAATGAACATTCATTTTCTTATTAGTTGAATAATCTCGGAAAATTTCTTTTCCCAATTATTATCATTTTCAATCATTGTTCCCACAACTATAATATCAGCACCCGCATCAGCTAAATTTTTAGCAATTTGAGAATCTTTAATGCCTCCACCTACAATCAATACCCCTTCATAGTGTTTACGCACCGATTTGACCATTTCTGGAGAGATATGCTGGTTGGCTCCTGAACCTGCCTCTAGATACAAAAACCTCATCCCAAGATATTGCGCTGCCAGCGAATACATTATTGCCAAGTTAGGTTTATGAAAAGGTATGCCCTTGGCTTGGCCTACAAACCATGCAGTTGTTCCTTCACCAATTATCAAGTATCCTGTAGGCAATGCTTCTAACTTGGATTTCTTTACTCCAATAGCTGCTAATGCTTGTGCCCCTGTAATAAAATATGGATTTTCAGAATTAAGTAATGACATAAATAATATAGCATCAGCATTAGGTGATACTCCCGTGACATTTCCAGGAAATAATATCACAGGAATAGTGATGCTTGTTTTTATTTGTGATATTATATTAGATAATTCAATTTGATCTATTATAGAGGAACCGCCAACTAAAATTGCTGATGCTCCTAATTGTTCAACTTTTTTTGCTATTGAAATAACGTCGTGGGGATTTTCTGAATCAATTAAAGGAAAACATAAAGTACGATACCGTTTTATCTCATTTAAAATATAAGTCTCTATAGTAGTATTCAATACTGTGGAACCATATTAAAGTATATTAACTCCTAAAAAATATTTTTGGTTTTGTTTCATATAACTTTTAAATCTTAGAAGATAAACTTACAATATAATGATAAATACAGTAGTAATTATATAAGAATAATCTAACCTTTTTATAAGAATATTGTACTATACAAATATGTATAGTACTGAGGGAAAAATAGGGTTAGAATTTAACGATCTTTTGAATATACTTATTAAAAAAAATTTATTTACTAAGAAACAAATATCAATAATTTACAATAAATTCAATAATCCTATTTCTAATGTTTCTAAAAATAATTTAAGTGCTGGTGCTTATTATAGACAAATTAAACAATGTAGAAAAAAATATGATCAACTCATTTATACATTAGTTCTCTTTCGATTATTAAATTTTATAGATAATAGTACAATGGAAACCATTCAATCGATAATTACCCAACTTGAGAAAATATCACATAATGACCTTAATCACAATTCAACGAAAATCGTACCAAATGATATCATTATTGTGATAGAAAAAATTATGAAAAAGATTAATAAAATTTAAGAATAAATCATTAATAATCGATAAAAATAAATATTTTGTGATGTATGTGATATCATTTGAATATAGATATCGATATCTTGATAGTTATAGGAATCTTTTTTATTATTGGATTTTTAATTTCCTATATCCTAAAACTACAGAAACCAATTGTCAATAAGACACTACCATCACAACAGGATAATAATAATAATTTAGAGATAATAGATATTATAGAAAATAAAAAACAATTACAAATTGATAATATCATGCTTAAACTTAAGGATATTCAAATAAAATTAGATTTACTAGAAGCTAAATTATCTTCAATAAAAAGTGGGCCTCTATATGAAAAGAATAGTGAAAATATCACTAACAGGTATGATATTACATCACAAGCTCCAAAAGTTAGTAACATCACAGATGAATCATTATCAATAATACCACCAATTGGAAAAGCAAGAAGTAAATCTTCAATGTTTAATGAAAAATACAATGCTACTGAACACTATATCTTAAAAATTATTTTTAAAGATTCATTAACTTCGAATGAAATAAAAAAAGCCATTGGTAGAACACGTGAGCATACTTCACGACTTATGAAAAAACTATATGAACTTCAATTGGTAGACAGAGATATGACTACTAAACCATTTAGATATAAATTAACTGAACAAGGAAAAATGTATATTGAAGAATTAGTCAAAAATAAAGAAATTAATCAAGATAATACATTAAATTCATCTTCATCTGCTAACGACACTTTATAGATACTCAAATTTTTGTTGTTATCAAGTTAACATTTTAACAAATACCAAGAAAAAACACTTGTATGCCTCGTTATTACGCATAGATAATTAAGTTTGTTAATAAAAAAATTTTTAATAATAGAATTATTTCTCTGCAGTAGAAATAAAGGGGTTGGATCACTGCTTGTTAACAAATTTAACATGATTCTAACTCTGCAGTAGAAATAAAGGGGTTAGATCACGCAATTATTTGAAATTACTTGGTACTAGACTAATATTGTTAATCTTTTGTTATTATTATTGTAAAAAGACTTCTCCCCCTTCATTTCTTTTGCAAGCATAATAAAGAAATGAGTTCAATTTAAGTTAAATATTATTATTACAATAGTTTATAATATTTGATTAAGTACTTTAAATTATAATGTTAATAACATGTTAATATTATAATAACATGTTAATATAAATTTGAAATGCAATAGAAAGTAAGGGGTAAGGGGATATGTTTTATATGGTGAGTTATATTGAGCGATGATATTTTAGATAATATATTTGAAAACGCCGTAAAAGGAAAGTCGTTAATCAAAAATAGAAAAATCTTAACAATAGACTATATCCCACAGAAATTACAATTTCGTGATGAAGAGACCACTACAATAGCTCAAACCTTATCTGTTTCTTTAAAAGGAGCAAGACCATCGAATTTATTACTATTTGGTAAGCCTGGAACAGGCAAAACCGCAGTAGTTAAAAATGTAATCAATAAGTTTAAAGAAAAATCAATCGAACTTGGAGTCGAGGTTTTCGTAGTTTTTATTAATGCTAAAATAGCTAATACAGCCTATAAAGTCCTTTATGAAATAGCGGAAGAAATGAATATAAATAAAACAGATAAAAAAAATCAAGTTTATTTTACTGGTCTCTCACTTGGAGAAGCAACAAATAGAATTCTTGATTTCATTAAAAAAAGACAATTACACGTAATTTTTGTTATCGATGAAATCGATTCACTTGTTGACAAAAATGGTGATGATATACTTTATAACTTTACTCGAGCAAATGAACACTTTCAAGAAGTTGGTTTTATCAGTATCATTGGAATATCAAATAGCTTAACATTTAA
>JAICEO010000130.1 GCA_025924135.1 Nitrososphaeraceae archaeon
AGCGGAAATAAAAAATTAAAAAATGAAATAGATTCAATGATACATCAATTGATGGATAAATCAAATGAAGAATTGGCTCCACAAATACATATTTTAGATGATATGAAAATAGTTGATTTCTCTAGTTTAACATCTCCAGAACATCTTATAGATGCATTAAAAAACGAAATAAATAAAACAAATACTGATAAAATAACGATTATAATAAAAATATAATATTTGCATTTTTAATCTTGAATAAGATATAATATTTTTCTATGAACGAACCATTTAAACTATATTTGCTCCCCCAAATAATTATTGTGCTCGTTATTTCTTAACGCAAAAGAGGCCTTTTTAATCAATTGATATAGACTATTATGACATGGACAATTACATATTTTTGATCCCTCATATTTCATATCTTGAGTAGTGATAATACCAGTACAATGACTATGATCCTGTTGAATACAATATAAGGAGCTTTCACTCAATAAAGCATTTCAATCACAACATGATAAAAAAACTTTATCCTTCTCTTTCATAAAATATCCGTTGTAAAAAAGGTTTTTATGATTGAGTTCAATTTGTTTATATCATTTGGTTGAAAATTCAGTAGTAATAGCAGGGCCCGCTTCAGTACACTTGGCTAGGAATATTTCCAGCAAATTGAATGTCAAACTTATTGAACCTGAGCTAAAGATATTTTCTGATGGAGAAAGCAAGCTTCGATTTCCATCTGTTAATAATAAACATTGTATAATTGTTCAATCACTTTATCCTCCTTCAGATAGACATATAATTCAGTTATTAATGATTATTCATAAATGTAAAAAAGATAATGCTTCAAAACTAACAGTAATAATTCCCTATATGGCATATGCAAGACAAGATAAAGCATTTTTAGAAGGTGAAGTTATTAGTGTGGCAGTAATAGCTCAAGTAATAGAAAACTTGGGAGTAGATGAAGTAATAACAGTAGATATCCATAGTGAGGTTTCTTTATCATATTTTTCAATAAAAATTAAAAATGTTACGGCTATTCCAATTCTCGCAGAGTATATAAAAACTAATGTATCTTTAGATAAATCTTTTATCATTTCACCTGATACAGGAGGAATAGCAAGAGCTAATAAATTTGCTCAATTACTAAATTTACCTTTACTCTGCCTCAAAAAAAAAAGAGACAGAGAAACAGGATGTGTTTCCATAGATGAAAATATAGGGATGAAAGTAGATGGAATTAATGCAATTTTAGTAGATGATATGATTAGTACTGGAGAAAGTATAGTAAAGGCCTGTGAAGTTCTCAAAAAACAAAAAATAGGCAATATTACTGTATTGTGTACTCACGCAATACTTGTAGACAATGCGTTTGAAAAAATTATAAATTCAGGTGTGAAAGAAATTATCGCGACAAATTCAGTTTCAAGTATTTGTTCCAAAGTCGATCTATCTGTAATATTATCAAACATATTAGTTAATCCTAATTAATCCGATACCGAAAATAAGTTAGCACTTGTTAATCAAAATAAGGTAATTTACATGGTGGAATTAAAAATAGTGTTTTTGGGTACCTCTGCTGCTATTCCAACCTACGAGAGAGGATTATCTTCTATTGCGATTGCAAGAGGAGATGAAATACTAATCTTTGATGCAGGAGAAGGAATGCAGATTAAGTTTATCAGATCAAAATTAGGAATAAATAAAAAAATGAAGATTTTCGTAACCCATATACATGGAGATCATTGTTTAGGGCTTTTAGGCCTATTACAAACCCTCTCTTTAATGGGCAGAACAAAGCCAATTGAGATATTTGGGGAGCCTCGATTGCAAGAATTTATTTTGACAAATCAAAAGATACTCAACTTTACTGTTAATTATCAGATTACTATTCATACAATACAAAAAGAAGGAGTCTTGGTTGAAGAAAAGGAGTATATCATCAAAGCGTGTCTAGCAGACCATTCTATTCTTTCTTTTTCATTCCTTTTAGAAGAAAACCATAGACCTGGAATATTTAATATTGAGCATGCAAAACAAGTCGGTATTCCGGAAGGTAAATTGTATGGCTTATTACAAAGTGGATTTGATATAGAATACAAAGGTACGAAATTTTTTGCAAAGGAGTTTACAGGCCCTTCTCGCTCAGGTCGTAAAATCGGAATCTCTGGAGATACCCGACCATCCGAGAAATTAGAATTATTTTTTAAAGGTTGTGATGTATTAGTTTTTGAATCTACTTTTACAACACAAGAAAGAAAAAAAGCTATTGAAAGATTTCATTCCACCGCAGCAGAGGCTTCTTCATTAGCCCAAATTGCAAAAGTAAAAAAATTAATATTAACTCATTTTAGTTCTAGGTATACTAATCTCAAGTTAATAGAAATAGAAGCAAAAACAAATTTTTCAAACATACATGTAGCACATGATCTTGATGTATTTCCTGTACCTTATCCAGAAAAAGTTTAACTAATCCTCATTTATCATACCAATATAAAAAAAGTAATTAATTAATTATCTGTACTATTTGTCAATATTCCTTCCTTTGTACTATTAATCACATATTCAGCAGCAATACTAGAAGCATTAGTATTTTTTAATGTATCAATCAATAAAGGTATCCGGTCTTTGGCAAGATCTTCCAATACAGAAATATCTACTACACTGCTATTTACCTGGTTGATAATGAAATCAATGACAGTCTCTGTTGCATTTGAGTTTTTAGTAATATTAATTACCAAAGGCAGAGTAGCCAAACCATGATCCCTATCTGTAGTTAGGTTATTGACCTGTTTTGACTCTCTATCGTTAGTGTTCGATAGATTAGAATCAATTGAATTTTGTGCTATTCCCTCTTTTAGTAGTTCGGAATTGATAAACATCACGGAGCCGATTACAATATATATCATTAAACAAAGTTTAATTTTTATACTCATCATAGTATAACAGATCTCGAAATTTATTAATATTTCTAATTTAATTTTTTTAATTTGGTAACATAAACTTTTATTTACTTATAATAGACGAAAAATTAAAATAAAATAATTTTGTCTAACAAACTATTATTCATCCATTGAATTTTTTTATTAAGAAATTGACTAATTTTAAAAGGTTCTACACCCTCGTATCAGCAATGGAAGTTAATAATATTCGATCGATCAAATAATGGTATATTTTATATTCAAAGGTTTCATATTTTAATTATTTATTCCATCTTTATCTCTTTCTTCAAATACTTCTTTCACAGTCTGTAATCCGTTTAGGGCATTAGGAAAACCACTATATAATAAAATTTGTATAACGATTTCTAAAATTTCACCCCTTGTACATCCTATGTTTAAAGCGCCATGAATATGTGACTTTAGTTGTGGTACTGCATTTCCTAATGTTAATAATGAGGATATAGAGACTATTTCTCTTGATTTAATATCCAGCCCTTTTCGGCTATAAATTTCTCCAAATGCAAATTCAACAATATATTTCATCATATCAGGAGAGGTTTCATTCACATTTTGAAGAACCCTAATACCTAATTCACCATAAATGTTCTTAAATTTATTAAATCCCACATCATATTTATTTTCTGCCATATTCGAATAAATTCATAATCATATTTTAAAGTATATAATATCTGATAAAAGGTTTTTATGTTATCTTCATTAATAGTAAATAGCAAATTTTGTTAAGAAAGATCCAAATTCTAGTTTGGGGTGAGGGGGAGATCAGGATGTTCTTTCTTAAGATGAATTTTCAGATCTTTTTTGTTATAGCAAATCCGATTACAAATTTGACAAACTATTCTTTCGTATGATTCATCAGACTTATTGATGGTCTTTCTTATTTGATCGATATGTTTAGAGAAATAACCTTTAAGATCAAACATATCTTTGATATGGCATTTTCACTTTATAAAGTTATTCTTAATTATTTAGTTATTTTTTATCATGCAAAAGTATATAATAATTTATTCAGAAATAAATTTGTCTTATCTAGCTTTTCTGAGGAGTCAAGATATTGAGAAAGTAAACAATATATACATACTATTAAAAGGAAAAATAAAAAACTTGAAAATTGATGAATTTATTTCTCATTTACCTTCAGAAGTAATTTCTGGTCATGAAGTAAGAATAGCTGATAATGTTTTTAGGAACATTTTTAAATTTTCTAAATTATCTCAAGACGATATATTTTATTATATCGGATTTGGAAATAATTCTCAATCATTACAAATTGCAAAAGATGAATTCCATGTTAGAAAGGTGATAGGTATTGATGAAAATGAGAAATTTGTTATAAATGCGAAAAATCAATTCAAGGATAGCCATGGAATTGAGATTCTACAAAAATCTATGGAATGTTTGAACCTTTCAGAAGCTAGTATTTTATTTTTCTGGTTTAATGATTTAAGGTTAATAGATAAACTAAAAGAAAAAATTGAAAAAGAGATGAAAATAGGTTCGCGGATAATCACCATTTTATCTCCTCCTGGGCTTATCCTTCCCTCTAGAATTGATTACCCATTCATAATGTGTAAAAAACCATTCGCGTATGCATCAGAATTACAAGAACAAATAAGAGCTATTTATGGCAATCCCTGTATAGACTTTACCGCATCTTGGCTCCTTTCTGAAAAATATATAAATAAACTTGAAACGCCTTCACAATATTCGAGATTTATAAACATTCTTTTGAGTATGATAATCTGGATAAATTCTTGGAATAATCAAGTTGCTTGTGAAAAGGAGATCCCTCCTCCTGTAGAAAGTTATATTGGAATATTAAGAACCTTTTTTAATATTGATCTCACAGAAATGCTAAAAAAATAGAGTGGGTCAGTAGAGTTTATTGCACTATATATATTCAGGCTATAGATATAAGGAAAGAATTTCGAAATTAATGTCTCAATCTGATAGAGAGATCTGTTCTATGTTAAAGGAAATCAATTAAATACTGCTAATAATAATCCGTAAAGGTAGCCTGATGGCCAAGGATTCAGAGAAAGGAAAATTGAAGAGCTTGACAATGATACAAAACTTTGGATTGTATCCTAGAAAATTATATTCACATTTATCGGTTCCTGAACTAGTAGAATCTTCAATTCAAAGAAAGGAAGGGATGTTGTCAAATACTGGTTCGTTATCAGTCCAAACCGGCAAATTTACTGGAAGATCTCCAGATGATAGATTTATAGTACAAGACAATATGACAAGGAAAACCGTTAACTGGGGGAAAGTAAATCATCCTATCTCTGAAGAGAATTTCGAGAACATTTTTGAGAGAATGAAAAAATTTGTAAAAAATAAAGAACTTTTTTTATTCAATGGTTTTGTAGGATCTGA
>JAICEO010000131.1 GCA_025924135.1 Nitrososphaeraceae archaeon
AGGAACATCGCGAAACCATAATCCTGAAAATTCTAATTCTTCAGCACGTTGAGCTAATTCCACCTGTCTTTCCATTTTTGGAATCGAACCTTCATAAGCCTCAATAGCAAATAAGACTCCCAAAGTAAGATGTTTTGGTTTGAACATTAATTTGTAAGCTTTATTAAAAAAAGACACTCTTATGATAATAATTATAATAATTAATAAAGTTATCAAAGAGATGTCTTACATTGTTATTCTCACTAAAACATATTCTTTATCGACATTCATAATAATTTACTACCTTATATTGACAATTAGTTTATAAATTCCTAACAATAAAATAAACTATAATTAGTTTTTTATTCATTATCTTCATTCTGGACTCTGCATTTACTAAGTCAGTTTTACTATCTAGATTCAAGTCAACTCATACAAAAGTTAGTTCATCTTACTTATCAACGAGTAGAAATTTTTTTATATTTATTATTATATATCCACTCTCCTCCCAATTATTTTTGATCAAGATTTATCTATAGGTAAAGTAAAGTAAAAAGTAGCTCCTCTATCATCAGAACTATTATTCTCAGCCCATATTTTTCCACCATGAGCTTCGACAATCTTTTTTGATATGTATAAACCCAATCCAGTACCAGCCTCAGACTTAGTGGCAAATTTCTCAAATAGCCTTGGTAGTATCTCTTTGTCAATTCCTGTGCCAGTATCTTTTACAATTATTTTTACTTGTTTGTTCTCATAATCTATTTTCTTTTTTATTTTAACAATAATTTGTCCACTTTCAGTAAACTTATATGCATTATTTAGCAAATTTGAAATTACCTCTTGTATCCTATCTCTGTCAGCATAAACAAATATAATTCCATCTTTGCCGTCATCATTATCATCACTATATACTACTTTGAAAATATTTTTCTCTGTATTCTCAAATTTATTTACAAAATCATTTATTGTATCATTTACTAATTTGTAAATATCGAATCTTTCTTTGTTTAACCTTAGCTTATCACTTTCAATTCTTATAACATCCAATAAAGATTCAATAAGTTTATGTAACCTAGAAGAATTTCTCACTATGATTTGAAGACTTTCTTTGAGTATTTCTTGTTTTAAATTTTTATTTAATACTTTCTCGTAAAGTAATTGGCTTAACCCCAAGATTGGCATAATAGGAGTTCTAAGTTCATGAGCTGCTATATTGATAAATTCTTTTTGCATTTTATCATGAAGAAGAAGCTCCTGATTTGCTATTTGTAATTCATTTGTCTTTTTCTTTACCAAAGAATTTAAGTTCTCATTTACAGATTTGATTTGTTTTCTCATTTTATCAGTTTGAAGAAACAAATCAAAAATCTCATATAGTAAATTTGCCTGCCAAGGAATTTTAATTGGAATATTGTATTGTTGTTGTGTAATATTATGTACTATCATTTTTAAAGTCTCTAAAGGAAATGCAATTGATTTTGAGAGAATAAGAGCAAATATAATTGCGGAAATTATAGTACTAATTGTTACTATTATTATGCTATTTACAAAATTTCTATATAAAAGTAATTCAACCTGCTGGTCTTTAACAATAGAAACGATATTGTTATAATTTAATAGTTGTACATATACTATTGGAAATATAGAAAAAACAAGAAAGAAAATAATTAGTATATGCTTTAGTTTTAATGTCTTGATTTTGGAAAAATCAGAAGAGGATTCAATAAAAGGAGTATTTAATTCAGATTTTTTTTGGTCTTCTTTTTCTTTTTTGATACTGTCTTTTTCTTTGGTTATTGAAACTGATTTTGTATAAGATGACGATTTTAGAATACTTTTTTGTATATTGCTACTCCTTATATGTGATAAAAGGATCATGCCAGATCCTATTAATGTAAACAAAATTGCAGTAGGAAAAGCCATGGCAGAATTAATTGAAGGAATAGTGTAAAAGAGGAGAGGATTATTTATTATATACCCTATTAAGGCAATTGAAGATACAATTATTATTATTGATCCGCTAAAATAAAGATATTTTTCAAGTATTTTGTTATCATAAAGAGCAATAAAGCTTACAAGAACTATAAAAAAGAAATTGATAATTGTAGGATATGAAGGCTTACCAGGTATATTATATTGAGAATAAGCTTCATGTGAAAATGCATTTTCTATTCCAGTAGGTATCCCTATTATAATAGAAGAAAATAGAGTCATTAGAAAAATAAATTCGATAAAAGATGATGCAAATATAGCAACATAAAATATGCTGGATTTTCTTACAATAAAATTACATACAGAATAAAGAGTAAATCCAGAAAGAATAAAAAAAATAGCAGTAACAAATTTCATTGTTCCACCTTCATGTATAATAGAGGTAACTTCTAAATAACCAAATATCCATCCAAAGAGTGCAATGGCAGTACCTATAGAAATAACAATAAAGGAAATAATTTTTACTATTGTTGTTATTGTTAGTTTTCCTGTTATCTTTTTATTGTAATTATTAGTGTCAAATTTAAAATTTCCATTGATTTCGGACAATATATACAGTATCAATAAAATGCTTAATAGTGTTTGCTATTTCTTTATCTTCTTTTTTATTTTACTTTGCGCAAGATTTTCATTGCTCAGAATTTAAAACTATTTTGTTTGACATCTTTCTCCAATATTTTTTTTATGGTTTTTCCAGTGTTTTATGCATCCAATAAATTTATGTTCAGTACAACCACAAATAAAACATTGGTCAATTTTTTTTGAATCTTTTTTCAATACCTAATTATAAAACTTAATATCTATATTAATTTATTATAATTTCAGGAAACTAATAATAGTTATGATATCTTTCCATAAATTTTAATTAATATTTAAAAAATTTATATAAAATAAAAACAATAGTTATTAGTCAACTGTTAAATAATATTTTAAACTACAAGGGTATTAGCCATACTCAATGCATATCATCATTTCCAAATTTTAGCCCAGGAATTGCCAAGTGATCAAAATCAATTACAGGATTTACTTTCAAAAAGTCTAGATTATGTTCATCAAGGTGATATTATTACTTCATCTACAAACATTTTACTTCATGGTATAAATCTTAATCAAGGTGAATTCATATTGTTGTATGATTCTACACCATTTGCATCAAAAGGACATATCGCAGTTAATTTGCCATGTAATCCCAAAAATCCACTAGAGCCACTTTTTCACGTTCTGTTAGGTCGCGCTCCAGACTTATTTGTTATGCCTCTTGGCTATATAGACGCAATATCAAAACCAGGAAAAATGTGTGTATATCATGGTCAATTTGGATTTGGAGATCCTGTAACTGACGTAGTTTTGCAATACATCGGGGATGATCCTATACAATTAGAAGGTCCTCATTCTATAGTAATTTCAACACATGAATACTATAAACCATCTACAAAATCTTTTGAGGAACTTCAGCATAATATAACTAATCAATAAGATAAAATAAAATTAGATCAACTTTCATTTTTTCTTACAATAACCTAGATAGACTATGGTTTTCTTCTGAAGAAAAGATAGTTAATTGAAATTGCTAGATAAAACATTGTCTATATATTGGTTACAATAAAAGACAAATGTACAAACCTTACCATTTATCTGGATTTTCTTGGATATGTTGATATGCTAAAAGAGGATCGGTAAAACTAGAAACAGTATAGCCACTCAAAGAGTTACCAGAACCAACTCAAGAACTTGAAGGTGGTGATGATCATGAAGAGACAGATTTGATAGCAGAATTAAATAAATAAAAAATTATTTTATTATTTTATAGTAAAGAATTATAATATGTTTTGAACAGGCATAATGTTTTTTGATAGTTCCATCTTTATAATATTCATTTAAACTTGCCTCTAATTTTGTTTTTTTACCACATACTTCACAAATAAAAGTAAAATCTTCTAATTTATTTTCTAGTTTATACTTCAACATTTCTTCTAGATAATTATTATAGTAGAATATAGGATATTAAAGTTATATCCTTTTTTTTATTAACAAATTAGTTAAAAAAATGACAATTAAGATATTTAAAATACTAAATTTTAGTAGTCATTTTTTATAATAAAAATGGTTAATCTTTTCGCTTTTATTTTGGTATAATATATTGTACAATATTATTAGATGTTACGCATCTTATGTCTTATTTTCTTTAGTCTTTTGTCTATTTCTATTAAATCTAGATGCTGATTGTCTCCATTTAATGTAACGTGGCATATTAGTCTTTGTTGGAGTAGTAGACTTATCTAAAATATCAGACGCAGAATGAGGAATTATAATTACTTTTTCAAGAGAAGGTACTTTCGCACGAATTGCCATCTCCATCCCTAGTGACAACATTTCTATATCTGAAAGTGGTTCATTACGACTTAATTCTATATGAATCTCTGCCTGGTCTACCATCCCGGAAGATCGCAGTAATACATTTTTAACTTCTACCGCTTCGTTACTGAACTCTTCAGAAATTATCTTTTTTATCATATCTGTTAACTCTGGATTTTGCCATGAATCCACAAGTATAAGCGATGATCTCTTTAATGATATAAAAGATACAGAGAAGATGTATCCTGCAATTATCATTCCACCTATTGCATCCATTTGTAGAAATCCAAATTGAGTTGCTATAAGTATACTAAAGAAACCTATTACTGACGCTGATCCATCTTTTATTGAATTTCGAGCATCAGTTTTAAGTGAAAGAAGATTATACTTATTTGCAATCTTTCGCATTTGAAATGCTCGGTGTAATGATATTGCACCAGCACTAGCTAACACAATCATTACCAAAATTGGTTCTTTTATCTCATGAGGATGTATGAATGATTGATATGAGTTATAGAAGATTACTACTCCTATTACTATCATTCCTATAGCGGCAATTAAAGCAGTAAAACTCTCTACCTTATGGTATCCGAAATGGAATTTTTTGTCTGCAGGCTTGTGAGCTATCCTAAGTCCCAGAAGCACAATAAACGATATCATGGCATCAGAAACAGAATCTATACCGTCAGCAGTTGCTACCACACTACCACTTAGATATCCTGTTACTATCTCAACAATTCCTATAGCTAGAAGAGTTACTACAGATATTTTTGCAATTCTTTTGCCTGCAATAATTCCTTCATGAACTAGATTAGAGGAAGAAGTCAATGAGTTTTGATTTTGTATAAATGAATTTTCAATTTCGTTTGAAGAATGCTGAGAAGGTAGACTATTAGTATCGTCAGAGGCAGCAGCATCATCAGAAGATTCTTTAGATGATTCACGCAATTTTATAATTTAGTATATTATAATTATTGGCATATTTAAAGTA
>JAICEO010000132.1 GCA_025924135.1 Nitrososphaeraceae archaeon
GTACCTATTCTATGTCCAGAAATTTTAATAACATCATCAGATCGACCTAAAAGCCAAAAATAAAAATCATTATCCATGATAGCATAATCACCTGCAAAATAGTAATAGTAATCTTTGTGAAATTTCCAGTAATTTTTTTTGTACTTCTCCTCATCTTCCCATAAAGTCATTAGCATACCAGGCCATGGCTTTTTAATAACTAAATAACCTTTTTGATTTGGTAGTAAAGTATTTCCTTCGTCATTTACAATGGCCAAGTCTACCCCTGGTACAGGAAACATTGCTGATCCTGGTTTCATTGGCATAATATCTATTCCAGTACAATGACTAATCATTATTCCACCTGTTTCTGTTTGCCACCATGTATCTACTATAGGACATTTTTCCTTTCCAATTGTTGTAAAATACCACATCCATACTTCTGGGTCAATTGATTCTCCTACTGTTCCTAGTAACCGAAGAGTTGATAAATTAAATGAATTGGGTATTTTATTACCATATTTCCTATACATTCTGAGTGCAGTAGGTGTTGTATACAAAATAGTTATTCCATGTTTTTCAACAAGTGACCAATACCTATCTGGTTGTGGATAATCAGGTGTTCCCTCAAACAATATCTCTGTTACTCCGTGCATTAAAGGTGCATAAACTATATAGCTATGGCCTGTTACCCATCCTATATCCGCTGTACAGAAAAAAATATCTTGTTGATTAAAATCGAAAACCCATTTTGCTGTAGAGTAAATATGCGTCAAATATCCTCCTGTACTATGAACAACTCCTTTGGGCTTACCAGTTGTTCCGGATGTATAAAGTATAAAAAGAGGATGTGTACTTTCTACTAATTCAGGTTTACAATAATTTGATTGATTGTGAATTATATCATCCCACCATAGATCTTTATCTTTCATCTCAATGTGCTTTCCAGTTCTTCGTACTACTACAACATTTTGGATCGAAGGGGTATTGATTAGAGCTTCATCAACAATTTTTTTTAATTCAATTATTTTTCCCCTTCTAAATCCCCCATCTGCAGTAATTATGACCTTAGATTTAGCATCATTTATCCGATCCACCAATGCTGTGGAACTAAAACCAGAAAAAACTACATTGTGAATGGCTCCAATTCTTGAACAAGCTAAAATGGCGATAGGAAGTTCGGGGATCATCGGTAAATAGATTGTAACTCGATCTCCTTTTCTTATACCAAGATTTTTTAATGCATTTGAAAATTGATTAACTTTTTGATAAAGCTGATAATAAGTTAGAGTTATATTTTCTCCATTTTCTCCTTCCCATATAATGGCAGCCTTATTTTTGATTTCAGAATTAATATGTTTGTCTAAGCAATTTATAGATGCATTTAATAATCCACCAACAAACCATTTAGCAAATGGAGGATTCCACTCTAGAGTCTTATTCCAGTGTCTATTCCATACTAAATTTTCGGCTTGTTCTGCCCAAAATGTTTCAATATTTTGTAATGATTGTGCTCTTTTAGCTTGAAATTTATTTTTCTCTAAAGTAATTTTCTGATTAGAGCCTGTGAAAAATTTTTCAGAAGAGGAACTGTCATTATCAATTGACATAATATATGATAATAGTACTCAGTTAAATTATTATTGTATTATTATAATAATGTTAGTTAAGGTTATTTGACTAAACTATTTATATGTTCTATTAATTAATATCTAAACAAGTTTAGTTAACAAGTTTATTAAAATAATCTTGTCCAAGAATTTTGACATCATTGAGTATAAGTATAGAATAATGTTATACTACATTTTGTCAATATATTAAAATAAATAAATATTGTGTATGATGATCGTGAAATACAGAAGTAGAACAGAAATAGTGGCAATGATACTAGAGGCAGCTAATGGAGGAGCAACCAAGACAAAAATTATGTACAAAGCTTTTCTAAGTTATGCACAATTAAGAGAATATCTTTCTGTTTTGATTGAGAACAATCTATTAGAATATCTTGATGGAACTCAGACCTATAAAACTACAGAAAAAGGATTAAACTTTCTTAAAATGCATAGTGAAATTGGAGAATTATTACAAACTCCAGCAAAATTATAAGGAAATAAATAACAAAATATAGAAAATATCCGTATAAATTCACCACCACCACTAACTTTTTTAACTTTTTTTATTCTTTAAATTGTTTTATTCTTTAAATTCTAATATTTTACTAAAATTCTAGAAAAATAATAACATTTAAGGATAAGTCCCTAAAAAATTAGGCGTATGTAATTGAAAATATATAAAAATTATTTTTAGTTATTTATAACGTTATCTAGCCAATTAGATTCATTATCTGCTTCACTTTTTTCTATCTTATCTTTATTTTGATTGGAGTAATCTGCATTATTATTATTATTAGATGATGCATGTTGTTTATATTTATCGGTTTCATCAGAATAGGAAAGTTTAGTTTGTGTATTATTATCATTTGATGTAGAGGATAGAGGTAGTGATGTATCTGAAGAATTAGAATTATTTGTATTGGATGCAGTCACAGTAGCTGTTGATGATGATGTTTTATTGTTGGTGGTGGGAGTATTAGTTATAGTAGGACTAACAGAAGAATTTGTATTGGTAGTAGATAATTTTGGATTTTCTTTTTCATTATCTTCTTTATCTGGTTGGATTGAATGTGGCAAAGGTAATGTGTTTTCTAGGTTTTGTTCTTCAAGTCTACCCTTTATATTATTGATTTCTTCTTTTTCTAAATTAATATGATCCATTAATTCTTTCGTATATCTTGTAACTTGTAGATATGTTTCTTCTGATATTTCATGACTTTTGTATTGTAACTTGGCATCAAATAAAATTGATTTAAT
The DNA here is from genome assembly GCA_025924135.1 of Nitrososphaeraceae archaeon. Classification (GTDB taxonomy): domain Archaea; phylum Thermoproteota; class Nitrososphaeria; order Nitrososphaerales; family Nitrososphaeraceae; genus TH1177. Next base: position 2,850 of record JAICEO010000132.1, read on the forward strand.
ATTTTTTGTTGATTCATTTAGTTCCTCGAGTCTCTCTTTTAGTTTTTCATTAATTGATTTTTCTTTTTCCTCTAATTGATGTAGTTTTTTTTCATATTTAACATATACAATTTCTGCATCTTCTTTCATGGTATCATCCTCTTCAACTAAATTTTGAAGAGCTTTAATTCTTTTAAGTGTTAAATTTTTTTGCCTAAATAATTTTTGTGCATCTAATCTCCATTTAGGAATGAAGATTACATAATCACCTTGTACCAATAGTTGTTCATAAGATAATTGTTTTAAACCAGAATCACCACAATCTACACTAACAGATTCAATTGAACCATCAGTATCAGTAATAATTCCTACAACATTTCCCATTAATGTGCCATACATATCTTTAACTTGTTTACCTACAAATTCGAGCTTAAGTTCGCTCATGTAAACCCGTAAATAATTTCATATAATGATAAGCATGTCAAAATTGTTATATCATTTAGTCAGATAGTTTCTTTTTACCAGCAAATCATCTTATTTTAAATATAGATCTATTTTTTTATAAAAAGAATATTATTATTATCTATTATAGCTTTTAATACAATTTCAAATGCCAAAGAAATTGTTTGTTATTGGTGTAGGACCTGGAGATCCTGATTATATTACTCAAATTGCTAAAGAAAAAATTCTTATCTCTCAATATATCATAGGTTATCGATATACATTAAGAACTATTGAAAATCTCATAGATAAAGAAAAGCAACAAATTTATGAAATTACTATGAAAAACCAGGAATCAGTATATCAATACGTATATGGCAACATGCAGGATAATGATTATTGTACTGTTCCATTTACAGGAGACGTTAGTTTTTCTGAATCGGAGGTTGTTGATCGTTTATTAGAGATTTTTGGAAATGAAAATGTTGAAATTATTCCAGGAATCAGTTCTATTCAAGTTGCATCTTCAAAATCAAGGGTTCCATTGGATAAGGCCTTTGTAGTTACATTTCATGTCACTGGAGATATTCGACAAAAACAGATAGAATTGATCAAATCGGTATTAGATAGGAAGAGTGTTATTTTATTGCCACGTCCTTGGCCAAATGATTTATCAAAAAATTTTATGCCATCCGATATTGCTTTATTTTTGAAAAATAATGGAGTCAATACAAGAGAAATTGATGTTTGGATTTTTGAATACTTGACGGATAAGGAAAAAGAAACTATTTTTAGAGGAAAAATGATTGATTTAGAAAATAAGACATTTAGTGATCTGTCGGTAATGGTTATTGATCAAAATAAAAAAGAAACCTATTTGAATTTTAACTTACTTTAATGATATATTTGTATAAATGTTAAGATTATATTTATTTATGTTATTCCTGGTAATTCATTTTGATTTACTGCTCTATTGAAATAATTCATTTGTTTCTCCATAAACTTTTTTCGTTTTTCTTCTTCATCCAATTCCGATAAATCAATAGATGGAAAATTAATAATTTTTAATAAAACTTTTAGAATTTCTTGAGAAGTTTTAGGTTGAATAACATTTGGATTATCAATTTCTCCTAAAAGACAAATTCCATCTAAATTAAATTCTTGGGCTATTCCTAAAATTAATCCGTTAAACCCTGTTATCTGTCCTTCGTCTTCTAGTATCGGCAAATTTAACTCATTTAAAATATTAACCATTTCAGGTTTATTTACTCCAGCATAGACTAATTTTTCTATTGTATTAATTGGCTTTAGAGAGGCCCCAAGAGAATATAGAAGTTTAACATTAAACCTTTCGGCAATTTTTAAAACTTCATAACATAATTCATATAATCTCCTTGGATCTGTAGGATTAAAATCTCCAGTAAAAAATATTATATTATATTGTGAATTTTCATAAAATTTATAGGTTGATTGCAAGTAATTTATAATTCCTTTTTTATATGTTACAGATGGTGGCCAAAATGAATATATTTCAGCGAAAATTTTCGTATCTATTTTATTTATTAAGAAATTTAAGCATAATCCTGCTACATTTCCCATATCTGGTAATGCTGCTATAAGAATTGGTTTTTTGTCAAATTTTGGTTTATAATGAATTTTTACTCCTAACAATTCTATTTATATTATATTAATTTTATTTTGAATTTATAATTATCTAAAAAGTAAATATTATAATTAATCTAATTACCTTATTAGTAGAATATTCATATATCATATTTTTTGTAATCATTGTTTCTATTCTACCGTATGAATATTCAAAAAATTCTATAATAACTGTAGAAATTTATTATAAATTTCGCATATACTTCTTCTGATATTAATCATATTAAGTCAGTCGATTGATATCCTTAAATCTTTTATCATATTACTTTAATAATATTTATATATA
>JAICEO010000133.1 GCA_025924135.1 Nitrososphaeraceae archaeon
AGTCTGATTATAGTTTCTTATTATCAATCACAAATGACTTACCTAGGAAATTCAATAAATATCGCAGGTAAGAATCGATTTCTCTCATCTAATCTTATGTATGATACAGCAGAATTTTTATTAGGAAATAACAGCGATATTTCTAATATTAATTCCGATATTAAAGACTTAGAGACAAACATATTGACATTAAAACAAGGTGGAAAAATATCAGATATCGAACTAAAACCATTGCCTGATGAATTCTCTAATGATTGGGATAACATATATCAGAAATGGATTTTGCTAAAAACAACATTAACAAATAATATTTTAAAAGAAAGTCAAACACGTAGTTCGATGGTAGTAAAAGTAGTAGCATCTGAAACATCAGCTCCATCTTCTTTATCGTTATCACCATCATCGCCATCATCGCCATCATCAGAATTAGAAATAAACAACATTATAAAAACAATAAAAGAGAGAGAAGTAACACCTCTAGTAAATTCCTCAAATGTCTTGGTTACAAAATTAGGAGAACATGCTAAAGATAGTTCTCAATATTCGATATTTTTACAAATACTTTTTGCTGTATTAAATATTGGAGTCACTACTGCCTTTATACTTTACATTATAAGAAAATTATTAAAGCCAATATTTGCACTTATTAATGCAACATCTCAAATTAAAAGTGGAAATCTTAACGTAGTGGTTAAAAGCAAAGTTAATGGCGACGAACTTTCATTTCTAAGCGAATCTTTTAATTCCATGGTAACAGCTATAAAAAATTATATTAAAAAACAAAATCAGTTAACAAAACAACTTGAAAAAGCAAATGAAGAATTAAAATTTAGAGACCAATTAAAGGATGAATTCATAAATGTAGCAGCACATGAACTAAAAACTCCTTTACAGCCTATACTTGGACTCTGTGAATTACTTCGAGACAGAAAAACTGACATAGTAAAAGATGAAGAAATTCTTGATGTTATTATTAGAAATTCGAAGAGACTAATGAAACTTGCAGAAGATATATTAAATGTTGCAAGAATTGAAAGTGGCTCTTTCTTTTTAAAGAAAGAAAGGTTTGATATCGGTGAACTGATATCAGAGATAATGAATGACATTGAAGAAAAGATTGTAGAAAATAAAAAAAATATAAAATTGTTTTTTGAATTGCAGAATGGTAACAATAATAATAAAATAATTGTAGAAGCTGATAAAAATAGACTTAGTCAAGTCTTGTCCAATCTTTTAAACAATGCTATCAAGTTTACAGATGAAGGTAGCATTACTGTTATTGTTGGAACAAAAAAAATCACTAATAATAGTAACAAAGTTATCGTTAGCATAAAAGATACAGGAACAGGTATTGATTCAGAGATATTGCCAAAACTTTTTACAAAATTTACTACTAAATCTGCTATAGCAGGTGGAACTGGTTTGGGATTATTTATTTCCAAAAGTATAGTTGAAATGCATGGTGGCAGGATATGGGCATTTAATAATGATGAAAAGAATAAAGATGAGAGAGGCTCAACATTTACTTTTAGCTTACCATTAAAAGAATAACTACTAATAGTAATTCCACAAACTCAAAATTAATTATATTCTCAAATTATCTTGAATTAAGTTTCTAACAATAAAAGCTAAATACAGGACAATTTCATATTTTGTTTGCTATCTCAAAATTGTTCCTATGTGAATATCTTTTTTGTTGCAATTATAACATCTATTAGTATTGAATTTATTTATTAAAATAGTAGCAACCCAATAACATGATTCACAGAATGTAAATTTACAATTATATTTGTCATAATAATTTTTGTTTATACTACCAATACTTTGTTTATCATTCATTTTTAATATCAACTCTTATGCTTTTAATATATTGGTGAGTGAACTACGTTAATCTATTCACTATACTCAATATAGACTATATAAATAGGTCAACAGAAATTTAAAATTGTGAATCTGAGGATAAATGAAATGCAAACTTATAGCAAATTAATTAATATTTAATGTTATAATATTTTCAGAAATGGATTTACTAAGAATAATTAACAAATGAAAATAACAAGAAACATTAACTAATCTAATTTAGTAATACAGTAAGCAATCTTTATCTATAGGTCAGGATTTGGCATAGTGCATGCACAAAAATGAAGGTTATTTATCAATTTGATATATACATTGAGAGAGGGAGAGAGATTATACAGTAAAGCTTTCTACTGATATTATTTAATAAAAATATAAAATTAGATTAACTATACTTAGATTATTCATTATTTTTCCAATTCATTTTATATATATTAATCAAGAAACGTTATTATTAATATAGAATAAAGGAAATCTATATCATTGTTTACCTCCCCTTAAGTGCTATAAATCATAATTTAGTATATGTCAACTAATAAACAAGATATAAAAGATGATAATGATAATTAACAGAAACACATTCAGTAATAACAACACAATTTCAACTAGAACAACTACACATCATTATTTAATTTTGAACTTGAAATAGTCAATGTTAAAGTATTATACTAACAATTTTGAATTTATTCGTTCAAAGTTAGGTACAAAAATAATAACATTTGTTTTTATTCTTATTATTCTTGTTATTACTAGTTTTATTATATTTTCTTATTATCAATCACAGATGACATATTTGGGAAATTCTATAAATATTGCAGGAAAGAATCGGTTTCTTACATCTAATCTAATGTTTGATATATCAAAATATTTGGTTGAGGATAGTACTAAAGATGTATCTAAAATCAACTCTGCAATAAATCAATTGGAATCAAACATTTTGACATTGAGGGAAGGTGGAAACATAGCAGGAATAAAGTTAAAGCCATTACCAGTAGAATTTTTAAATGACTGGAATAATGTATATCAGAAATGGATTTCACTTAAAACAATAATAGTAAACAATATAATCGAACCAAATGATAAAACTATGGGTTCAATAGACAAATTTACACAAAGTTCGTTAGAAACAGAAGCACTCTCTTTAGTAAATTTATCAAACATATTAGTTACAAAATTAGGTGAATATGGAAGAAATAATTCAGAGAGTTTATTGTTTAATCAAAGAGTCTTTATAATTTTAGACATTGTAGTAATTGCTGCTTTTGTACTTTACCTTACCAGAAAGATATTAAAACCAATACTTTCTTTAACTTCTGCAATATCTGAGGTAAATAGAGACATACTTAATGTAATTGCTCAAAACAAAGGTAGTAATGTTGATGAACTTTCAGTTCTAAGTAATTCCTTCAATTATATGGTGAACTCTCTAAAGAATCTCAAAAAAAAAGATGAATTAATAAACGAACTTAAAAAGACAAATGAAGAACTAAAATATAAAGACCAATTAAAGAATGAATTCATAAATGTAGCAGCACATGAAATAAAAACACCGATTCAACCAATAATTGCCCTGTCTCAATTACTTCATCAAGAAGGAATAAACAATATAGAAAAAAATAAGGAATTGCTCAATATTATTTTCAGAAATTCAAAACGACTTAAACAGCTCACAGAAGATGTATTAGATGTTGCTAGTATTGAAAGTGGTTCTTTATTATTAACTAAAGAAAAGTTCAATCTCAAGGAAATGATAACAGATGTCTTGAAAGAATATAAGCAAACGATACAAAATAAAAACAATATAAAATTCTTTTTAGAATTTAATGATAACAATGAAATAAGTATAAAGGCAGATAAGAATAGGCTTACTCAAGTCATTCATAACTTGTTAGACAATGCCCTCAAATTTACAAAGGAAGGTAGTATTACTGTTATTGTTGAAATAAAAAAAGATAATACAAATGATAAATATGATGAAATCTTTATTAGTATAAAAGATACAGGAGCTGGAATACATCCAGCAGTATTCCCAAAACTTTTTACAAAATTCGTTACTAAATCTCCTATAGCAGGAACGGGTTTGGGATTATTTATTTGCAAGAGTATAATTGAAATGCACGGTGGAAAGATATGGGCTACCAATAATAAGGAAAAAGATAAAGGTGTAGGTTCAACATTTACATTCAGTCTCCCACTCAAACAATAACAATATTTTTTAAATTCATTTTAATAAAAAAATTATGTAAAATAACATATTAAATTAAAATGTTAATCGAATTGTATTGAAATTTCAACATTCATTCCACCGAACCAGAGAATAAGATACTATAAAGGGAAACAAAGGATTTCTTATTATATTAAAAACCTATTCAAATATTTAAGCCCTTATATTTTTTTAATATTTATAATATATATGGACTTTTCCATCCTTTATTGTTAATTCTCTTTTTTTTAGTTTCTACTATACACAATAGTATATTTAACTTATAAAATGGGTTATTCACTAATATAGGTGTAATTAAATTAGTATAACAAATAATTAATAGTAATTGTATGCAATAATACTATTAACACTGACAATAAAAAGCGAATATTAGTTGTTGATGATGAGCCAGATATTTGTTTAGTGTTAAAAATAGTTTTAGAACAAACTGGATTTTTAGTAGATTACTATTATAATCCTATACTCGCACTGGATGAATTCAAACCTAAATTTTATGATGTAATAATACTAGATGTACAAATGCCAGATATTAATGGACTTCAATTATATAGAGAGATAAAAAAAAGAGATGTATTGGCAAAAATATGTTTTCTGACGGCAAGTGAATATATATTTGATATCGCAGACAAGTTTTCTCCTGTGTATACTTTTATCAGAAAACCTATACAAAACAATGATTTAATTCGAATAGTCAATGGTTTATTAAATAAGTTAATAATGAATCTTGGGGTAATATCGATAATGTGTAGAAATTTTTTATTTCAGAATTGGGATTTTATAACAATAAACTACTTAAATTATGGTACAAGTTTTTTTGATGGAGAGCTAGTAAGTAATCTAAGTATTACCAAATACTTTAGGAATTATATTGTTAAGGAAAATAACATTTATGATGGACCAAAAAAGATTAGATTTGCTACTATTAATAATGCAAATTATATTTTGACTTATGATATGGTATAGACATATGTCTAAAATATAAGCAAGGCAAATAATGGAATTGTTATAATAAAATGACTAAAAGAATTTTATTAGTAGATGATGAACAGGATATCATTTTTACCATAAAAAAAATTTTAGAAGAGAATGGATTTAAAGTTGATAGTTTCAATGACCCTATTTTAGCATTGAAT
>JAICEO010000134.1 GCA_025924135.1 Nitrososphaeraceae archaeon
AACACCTTAATCGAACCATCGTCCATTCTTGTGGGAATAGAAACAGTTAGAATTCTTTTGGGATTGGATAATATTTCAAGCATTCCTTTGTCTAGATTGAGAATCTTAGAAGCTTCTTCTAGTTGTTTTAGTGCTACTTCGAATGGATTTATTTTTTCATTTAGATTAGATGAAGACATATATTTTATTCATAATGTGTTGTTTAATATTAGATAATAAATATATCTCTAAAAATTATCATTTTTCATCTTTTTCAAAATATTTAAACGCAGTTGCTCATCAGACATATCCAAATATTCGATATTGAGTGATATGGCAATTTTTTCTAGTTTTTCCCTTTCTGTTGATACAGGCCCATGTATTATTTTCCCAAAATATAGATTTTTTTCGTTATTATGATGATCAAATGAATTATTATTGAATTTAACTTTTTGTACTTCCTCAAGAAGAGTTTGTTTTGTATTATTATATTCGCCAATTGCTTTGCCTAATTGTCTTGTCAGATCTGGTAACTTTTTTGAACCAAAAAGCAAAAAAATAGTAATTAAACCAATTATTACCCATTCTGATCCCCCAATCCCCATATTACCTATAAGAAATACATATAATTTATTTATTAATGAAGCTTTACCAATTATTTAGGCTTATCAATAATTTTTGAAATTATTTTTAAGAAAGAATAGCAAATTTAATAATTGTTATATTTATGTATTGATGGTGGTCAAAGCACTTATATTCGTGCCAATCAACCATAATTTTACTTTACAATAAACATGAGGTTATGGAATTGCCTAATACTGGTATAGTAAAATATCACGTTAAATTAAGTTTCGACGTAGATGGACTCGTAGAAAAAGCTGATATAATAGGTGCTATTTTTGGCCAAACTGAGGGGCTGTTAGGACCTGAAATGAATTTGAATGAATTACAAAAAGTCTCAAAAGTAGGTCGAATCGAAGTCAATGTGGATACCAAGTCGAATATAGCAAAGGGTGATGCTCTTATTCCTATGAGCACTGATATATCGACTGCTGCTCTAATAGCTGCTGCAATAGAAAGTATAGATAAAGTAGGGCCGTTTCAAGCAAGGTTTGAATTGTCTGGCATAGATGACATTCGTGCAATAAAGAAAAAAGTTATAGTAGATAGAGCTAAAAAAATTGTGCAAGAGTGGGCTACTAAAACTATTAGCGAGGGTGAAGAAATGCTCAAAGATGTATATGATGCCAGTAAACCTGGAAAACTTACCACATTTGGAAAAGGGCAACTTGCATGTGGCACAGGTGTATTCAATGCTGATTGGATTATTTTAGTCGAAGGGCGAGCTGATGTTATTAATTTATTGAGAGCAGGATTTGATAATTCTATAGCTATAGAAGGTGCTAAGATAGATGAGAGTATCACCCATCTCACAGAGGGAAAAAAGGTTATAGCTTTCTTGGATGGTGATAGAGCAGGGGATTTAATTTTAAAGGAACTCCATGGATTAGTTAAAATTGATAAAGTATTCAGAGCACCTGCTGGAAGAGAAGTTGAGGAATGTACACCTTTAGAAATCACTGAAATATTAAATAATGCCGTGGACTACCCTAAAGAAGAATCATTTTCGTCTATAAAAAAACAACAATCTATATTACAAAATCATAAAAAATACAACAAAAACGATAGAGAAAAAATTTCTTATCAGCAGACACAATCACAGTTTAATCAAGTAGAAACTTATCCAATAACCAAAGAAGATAATGGATTACAAACTAGTAACGAATCAAAATCCGTTATCAGAAACATATATTCTCAAATCAATGAAACCTTAGAAGCAATTCTTCTGGATGGTTCAATGAACACTGTTATGAAAGTTCCTGTTTCTGAGATAGTCAAAAAACTTTCAGATTCATCTGGGGGAAAAATATTGGTTCTAGATGGGATAGTAACTCAAAGATTGATTGATGCTTCTGATAAGGCTGGTATTGAACAAATCATAGGTCATAGATTAGCTGATATAAAACGTAATTCATCTATTAAAGTAGGTACATTTACTGAAATGGGATTACTATAATTAATTTTATGAGTAGTATTACCTTTCAACATATAGTAATTCTTTCAGAATTGTTGTTGTCTGGAGCTAAGAATAACTTTGTTGAGTTAACCACTAATGAAATAGCAAAAAAAATAAAACGATCACAACAATTAGCTTCTAAAGAATTACTCGATCTTGAATTTTTTGGATGTATAAAAAGAAACAAAAAAAGTAAAAAATATACTATAAAAGTTACAGATAAAGGGTATCAACAAGTATATGATCACTTTTTATTTCTAAAGACTGCTGTAGAGTCTTTTAAACAGGGTATTGATTTTGAGGGTCATATTATAACTGGAATGGGAGAAGGTGCCTATTATATGTCATTAAATGGATATAAAAAACAGTTTAAAGAAAAATTAGGTTATGAACCTTATCCAGGAACTCTAAATATAAAATTAACTTCTATGTTATTTGTAGAGGCAAAAAAGGAGATGTTAAAATATCCGGCGATCATGATTGAAGGATTTAGTGATCAATCCAGAACTTTTGGTTGGGTAAAATGTTATCCTGCTTATATTAACGATAGTAGGAACATAAACTCCTCAATTTTGATATTAGAAAGAACTCATTATGATGATACTATAATTGAGCTAATAGCTCCATTTTCCATTAAAGAACAATTTTCATTGAAAAATGGTGATTATGTAAAATTGAAAGTTAATACTAATAATCCTCTTTGATGAATTAAAATTATATATTGTATAATGAATCTCCTAGATCTCGTTTTAATTCCGAACTCTTCATATTTGGTATAGGAGTATTTAACCTTAATATTCTAACATTCATATTTCTTTTCTTGCAATTCTCTGCAATAAATTTCTCAGTATGTGATTGATCATAACCTAATGCTATAATATCAGGTTTAACATGCTCAACTGTATCAAATAGTGTTCCTTTTTTTCCAATTAGTGCCAAGTCCACAAAGTTTAATGAAGAAACCATTTCTCTCCTTAAGTTTTCATTATGAAATATGACTCTATTTTTTTTTATTTTAGTAGCTGTAGTTTCTGTTGCAATTACCACTACTAAAACATCACCAAGTAATTTTGCAGCCTTGAGAGTAAATATGTGGCCCGGATGTAGTATATCAAAAACCCCTCCAACTAGGACTACTTTTATCGTCTCTCTTCCTAATCTGTTTAATTTATATTGTCCAGAGTTTATTTTTCCTATCAATCCTAATTCTATTAGTTTCCTCATCCTTGATTCAAAAAAGGTTGAATCTAATTGATATTTCTCTTGTAAATATTGTAAAAATGAGTTTGATGAATCTAAATTACTTATGTATATTGCTTTCAAAATAAGTTTATCTAGTGATTTCAATTCTATCCCAAGATTTTTTAATTATGCTACTTCATAAATAATATATATTCGTTTGAGGACAAAATAATTATATCTTTAATTTCATCTCATATTTTGAATTCTGATTATTCTCCTTATTTTTATTAGTGAACTACCAGAAAGCTTTGTGTAATATCTTCTCATAATGCTTTTATAGGGATTGTATATATTTAAAACTGAATTGGTAAAATTTTGTCCTGAATGTGGTGGAGATTTAAAAATGGATTCAGCTACAAGAAATTTTATTTGCAAAAGTTGTGGCCTCTATGCTTCAAGAGACAAAATTGAGGAATTAAAAGACAAATCACAAATTAGTTCTTCTGACTCTAAACAAAGGACACATGACGATTATTTAGATTGGTGGCAATCCTCAAAAAAAGATAAACAAAGAAATTAGTTATTAAATATTAAAAGAATTCTTTGGTTTTTTCACTCATTTCTTTTTGTAATGAGATCATCTGTTCTTCTTTTCTAGTTCTTAAAACTGTCATTAACTCTGTTTCCTTCACATAATTAATTGATAATATTTTATTCACAATTATATCCCTGAGGTTATCCAAATTTTTTGTTCGAATTTTAATTAGCAAATCAAATTTGTCATAGATTTCATGTATTTCTAAAATTTCGTCGATTTCCATCAGATTTGCTGTAGTTTCCTCTGTTCTTCCCTTCTCAATTTTTAAATTAATAAATGCTAGATGGTCATAACCTAGCAAATCATTATCTACAAAAATGGTAAATTTTTTTATAATACCCAAAGTCAATAATTTCCGGACTCTAGTATGAATAGTGGCATCTGAAATGCCAATTTGTTTGGCTAATTCAACAAATGGTAAGGATGAATTTTTACTTAAAACATCCAAAATCCTACAGTTAATATAATCTAAAAAATTTGGTTTGATATTCATAATTCTTCAATTCTATTACTAAAATATAATAATACTGATTCAAATCATGTGAAATATAAAAAATGATCCCAGATACATTCTCATTGGGAAATAAAATATAGAGGCGGTGCCATACAATAACTTTTGCAAGGCTAGGTTAAATTAATATCTATCAAGTCATTAAACAATTTGTCAAATAAATGCAACGTTTACTATGTTCAAAATGTCAAAAAATAGAAAGTATATATTTTCGACAATATTCAGGTGAATATCTTTGCCGATCTTGTTTTATAATTTCACTTGAAGAAAAAACCTCTAGAACTATTTCAAAATTTTCAATGATCAAGTACGGGGATAAAATTGCAATTTGTGTTTCAGGTGGCAAAGATAGTCTTTCCTTGCTATTAGTTTTAAATCATATATTTGGAAAAAAGAAAACTAATGATATTATTGCAATTACAATAGATGAAGGAATTGCTGGATATAGGAATGAATCATTGAGAATAGTTAAAGACTTTTGTTCTAAACTTCATGTCAAAAATGAAATCTTTAGTTATAAAGAACTTTTTGGAATTGACATGGATGAATCTATGTCGTTACGCCCTTCAGAAAAAATGACGTCCTGCTCTATATGTGGAACATTTAGGAGAAGAGCTATAGATATAGCTGCAGAAATTGTGGGAGCAAATGTTATTGCAACAGGACATAATCTTGATGATCACCTTCACTCTTTTATGATAAATATCATAGCAGGAGATGTAAATAGAATAGGATGGAATTATCCAGAACCAATTTATTATGGTAAAAATGAGATAAAAAAAATTAAGCCATTCATAGAAATTTATGAACGAGAAATAGTTTTTTA
>JAICEO010000135.1 GCA_025924135.1 Nitrososphaeraceae archaeon
ATATACCATGATTTCTCTGTTATATGGATCTTTCAAAGGATTAGATTTTAATACTGAACTTTCAAAATTATGAATAATTATTTTTCCCTCTGTAACAGTCATTATTGATATTATAATTTGTCTTAATATATAATATACAAATTAAATTAAATTAAATTATAAATTAAAACTGTTTTGGAAATATAGTTAGTAAGCTATATTACATTTTAATAGTAGATCAAGTCTCTTGTACTTCCATATAATCTATATATTCCACCTGTAGTACTAGATATATAATTCCATACTTCTCTGTGGATAGGAAATTCCTTAAATCTCTCTTTTAGATTCTTGTCAAGAGAATCATATACAAATTGTCCTATTACAATCTGATCAGGTTCGGCAAGTGATGTCATTTTAACTGCTATACTTATTGTATATCCTAAAATATCAATAATAGGTTTTTTTGTGATTAATTTTTCAGTGTCAGGTTTTAATACATTTGTTTCCCATCCATATTGAACAACGACATTTTCTCCCACATCAACTCCTATTCTGGCATTAATCTCAGGATAACCATATTGACTCAAAATAGGATTAATTCCATGTCTAATTACAGAGACCATTGAGAGCGCACAATTTACCGCATTCATACAAGGGAGTTTATCATTATTTTTTTCCGATGATTTAACTAAAAAAAATCCTAAAACTGCATCGCCAACATATTTTAGTATGTACCCACCATAGGATGCTATTAAAATAGACATCTCTTGAGCGAAAGCTCGTATTATGTCGGCTAATCTATTCGCCGAAAGGTTCATAGCAAGTTTTGTAAATCCTACTAAATCCACGTGTATAATAACTAGTCTTGTCTTTGATTCAAGCAAATTTTCCAAAATTTGTCTAGAATTCTCTGTTGAAATATTAAACTCCTTTGCCTGTAAAGCTGACCATGTTCTTGCTTGAGCGCTCTTAATTAACTCATTGATATCTACTATAGCATCAAGATAAAATTCTGCTAAAGAAGGTGAATTGTAGATTTTGTCTTCTGAATGTTTTTGTTCTTCTAGGGTTACTATATTTTGTACTTCTTGGACTTCTAAATCTGTTTGAAATGCAATTACTTCAAGTGGAATCCCTGATTTGTAAAGGTTCAAAACAGTCTGTTTTTGTTCAATTGATATAATCTTTCACCTTTTATAAATTATAATATGAAGATCAAAACAAGATATTAAACTATACTGATAATGTAAATTATTACATTTGATATATTGGATTTCTTCTCATACTATCATCATCATAATGTAAATCTAAATAATTCTTTCTGTTCAATTGAGGCCCATGCTCCCATCCCTTTGCCTTCAGCATTTGTCCCAACTATCTCACTCACTATTACTTCTTTGGCTGCCATCGGAGGCCAGGTCATAGCTACATATTCTCCAATTTCTCCAGCTTTTTCTAAAGATGCCATTGATATCTGATCTTCATTTAATTGCTTTTCAATTAACTTATTTTTGACTTTGTCATAATTTTGTCTATTTCCATGAACAATTACATAAATTTTTTTATTATTATTTATTGCTGATGCCATAATTTACCTAGCTAAAATAATATATAAAAGCTTACCTTTCACCAACGCCTATTACATTAATTTAAGATAAGAAATATTTTATCTCGACGATGAACTATTTTTTTTATTTATATTACCTAAAAGATATTTAAAAATAAGGAAAGAGTTTCTAATTTTTGTATAGTACTGTGCAAAACATCCTAGCGCTATAGTTGCAATACCAGCGATTATGAATCTAATTCCTACTATTTCAAATCCTTCTCCATATTTAATACTTTGACCTAAAAAAAACAGGAAAATTCCAAAAGTTGAGATAATTACACCCGAAATTACTAATGGTAAAAACAATGAATGAAATTTTTTTTTAATCATTTAAGTATTTATTAATATTAACTCCCCAAATTTATAAACAATTTTATTTATTATTTATTATTTTTTTGTTGTTGGAAAGTTTGAATATAGCTGTTCTTGGCAGCAATGAATTCCTTAATGAGTTTGGAAAACGAGGTACTCTTTCTGATATAGTACTTTATGACAGAAAATTAAAGGATCGCATATTTACCTTTATTGCTCCGATTTCTTTTCCAGATAAAATTCAGACATTACCTCAAGTTTTGAATATGGCAGATTTCGTGGTTTTAAATGTTACCCAATTGGACAAATATCTTGCTGAACAAATAATAGCTATAAATAGTCTAGGCATTGAAAATGGTTTTTTACTTCATTCATATGATATAGACGAACAAAGACTTAATCAGATGATTAAAGGTACTATAATAGAAAATTTTAAAAAAATAGAAGATCTGGATGTATTAAAAAATGAGTTAAATAATCTCCACCCAAATCAGATAGAAGGAGATTTTTTGATGCCCATTGATCATAGTTTTGACGTCAAAGGTGTGGGGACAGTGTTACTGGGAGGAATTAAACAAGGAAGAATTAAAGTATATGATAAATTGAAGATTGTACCATCAAACAAAGAGGCTTTGATAAAATCTATTCAAATGCATGACGAACCAGTTGAGGAGTCATCAAGTCCATCAAGGGTAGGCTTAGCAGTTAAGGGAGTTTCACCTAAAGAAATCGAAAGAGGTGATATTATTTGTTCTGGAGATACCATAAATACAGCTAATACAGAAGTAGTAGTGACAGATTTTTCAAAGAATAAATATTATAAAGGAGATATTACGGACACACAAACATATTTACTTTCCGTAGGTCTACAAATAAAACCACTAAAAATTTTAATTAATAATTCTAAAATACTATTATCTTTAGAAAAACCAATTGCGTATTCTGAAAAACAAAAATTTTTAATATTAAAACCAGATAGTAAGACTACGAGAATAATAGCTGAAGGATCATTTCCAAAATTAATTCCATAAGTTTGAAATATATTAAACCTTTACTATTATATTCGTTACCATTTATTTAAAATTTCGTAATGTGACTTAAATATAAAATTTAAATATAGTTATAGAGTAATTTATATGCTATCAGTATATTTAGAATGTTGTAAGTTCTCATTATAATTGCATTGAAAACTTTATTTTCCCGACTTTCTAGATTGATTGATTGATTGATTGATTCATTCATTGATTCAGGTGTCCCAATTTTCTTTTTGTATTCTTTATCATTTTAAAAGTATTTTTAACGTTACGATTTTAAATGGATTCATCTGAATAGTAATTGTGTCATCATCTATCTCTTTAATTTCCTGGAGCTCATTTTCCATAAAATCTATTAACTTTGTATTTTTTATTTTTGCTGCAAGTTTTATTTTTGCTATTGTTTTTTTCCCTTCCGTTTCGTAAATTCTTAAAATAATTCCCTTTTTATCATCACTTAATTTCATTGTACTCAATATTACATTACTTTCGGAGATTTCCAAAAAGGATTTTGAATTATCTAATATCTTAAACTTATTTCTATTATTCTCTGTAGTATTATTGTGTCTATCATTGCTTTTCTTTATCTGTATTGGTATTAATGGCATATTTATTTCCGATCCATATTGATATATTAGATCTTCACTCCAATCATTCTCATGAGGTAGGATTGAATATTTAAAAGTGTATGGTTTAACTTCAGCTGCATCAGGTGTAGGTATACAAGGTCCCATTATACCATCAGAAGATAATAATACGATACTACGAAGTAATGTAAGGTATATTGAACCGTCTCTGATTTCATGAGATGGCAAACCCTGATGAAGAAGACTGAATCCTACAGTTTTATTAGAATCATTTTTGATAGAATAATCAATCCATTCAAGTGATGGAAATACTCCTGAAGGTTTTTCAAACCATTTGCGACTGTCTTTTTGATAGTAAAGATCGGTTTTTCTTTCGACAACACCAAATTGTGTTCCACACCAATAACTTTTCGCTCTGCTTTTAGTATCAAACCTTACTCTGAGTCGTGAATGAGGATGCTTATTAAAAATATGGGTTACAAAATCTATTCTATTTAAATTCTTATAGATTATGATTTCTTTTTCAATATCTATGAAATCGTGTCTAAACATCATTGGTTTAAATTTTTCAGTAAATCTATATGGCCATCTTAATGCAAAATATTTGCTCTTAAACTTTATATGTGATTTCAGTTTATTATGTATTACTTCATATTTTTCTGGTTTAAATATCCCATATTTAATTCCATCACCAGTTTCGGATTTGAATAATTTTAGATTTTCCCGATGATAATAAAGATCTCCTATCTCTTCATCTAATATTATTTCATTTCCTGTACAATAGTGTAATTTTTTGTTATTCTTTATGGATTTAAAAACTGTAATAATTGCATTTTCTCTATTTACTTCAATTTCATATTCTTTATTTTTAAAGCTTGTATCGTGAGCAATTATTGTTTCGCCTTCTATTGTATCTGACTTTACTATCTCTAAAGTTTTGTACCCCAATGGAGGAACAGAAATAATACAACCTATACTTATTTTTTTAATAGTATTATCTTGGTATAACGAATAATCAAGAATTTCTATCTCTATAATCTGATCTCCATTTTTTAAGCAACTTATACCTTTGACTTCACCTTCATTAAATTCTAAAATTATTTCTGTCCAGTTTGTAACTTGCCATGAAAGAGGATTAAAAATAAAAATGTCATTATCATATTTAGTCATTAGTGAAATTTTCTTCAAATATTCAAGAATTGACCTGTCTATACTTTTTCTCTCATTTTCGAATATTTCCCTTACTTCATTATATATTTCATCAACTCCTGTACCAGGTAAAACATCATGCATTGCAACAAATAGTATTTTCTTCCAATACTTGTGAAGCTGATCTGAAATATTTTCGTCATGTATATTAATTAACCAAGATAGAGCATCCAATCTTTCCAAGAGTAGAATACTATTCTCAAATTCTTTCATACCTTGTTTTAGCCACATACGGGTGGAGGTACAATCAGGATATACAGCAGAGTACTTTCCAGAATACATTTCTCCTTTTCTTACTTTGAACTTGACATCTTGTTTTTCTAAATAATTAAAATATTGAAGAGGAGATGACATAAT
>JAICEO010000136.1 GCA_025924135.1 Nitrososphaeraceae archaeon
CTTCTTTTCCATTATGGATTGCTATAGTTGAACTATTAACACCCATAGCTTTCTCAATTGGGTTGGTGATTTTCCATAATACATTGAATAGTGATTGTGATGAATTTTCATCTAACTCTTGAATTTTGGAATAATGATCTTTAGGTATTACTAGAGCATGTCCTTTAGCTAAGGGATATGCATCCAAAAAAGCCATAGTCTTGTCATTTTCAATAATTATATTTGTCGATATTTTTTTTAATGCAATATTACAAAAAATACATTTTGGTTGTTGTGTCATATCTACAATAATAATCAGAGAGAGGGGAATATAAAATCACATATTATTATAATAACAAATTATAATTTTTTTATTTATAAATAAATAAAATGAATTAAATTTTCTATAATCAATATTA
This sequence comes from Nitrososphaeraceae archaeon, assembly GCA_025924135.1. Lineage (GTDB taxonomy): Archaea > Thermoproteota > Nitrososphaeria > Nitrososphaerales > Nitrososphaeraceae > TH1177. The sequence goes on from JAICEO010000136.1 coordinate 399, forward strand.
ATATATTAATAAAATGACCATTTTATCCACCCATTAAAGGTGGTTGTCGTAATATCCAAAACTTTTTACTATCTAAAAGAATTGCTTGTTGTAAATCTTCTAAACTATGATCATATTGAAAATACAAATTTATGGTTAACGGAGATTTCAATAAATCATCTTCTCCAGGAGTATAATAGATCAAGGAATGTCCTAAATTTCCATATACTAGTTTACCTGAATTAGATTCCCAAAATAGCCTTGGCTCAATTTTTATACCATCTAAAAAATATTTTTTATAATTTGTTCCAGTAAACAAAACGTAATTATTATTATTGTAAGTATTACTATTTTTTTTCGCAGTAGTATTATTGTTGCATTCTGCAGAAATCTTGATAATTTCAGTTGTTATCAAGTGTTTTTTAAAAAATTTTATAAAAAAAGAAGTTTTATTAGATTTGACGATAACCATTAAATTACAAATTTTACAACTGTTAAAGGATTTAAACAATATTAGATTTCCATCTTGTTCTACCTTACCGATCGATTTTAGATCATCCCTCTTACTTGGAATATTAGAATTTAAAATAGAAGAGTCATCGTTGTATAATTTATTATTATTTTCATCATTATGGTCATCATTGTCAAGCTTACTTACAAACATCTTTACCCTGTAATTTGTTTTTAACAATTTTCTTGTAATCAAAATATTTACATTGACAACAAATCTGTACTCTTGTTGGTCAAATAATGTTGATCCCAATTGATTAATTGTCAAGTAGATAGAGATGTTTTTGTAAGTGGTATCTTTAGTAGTATTATTTAATTTAGGATAAAAAATTACAGAATCCCCATAGTCACGAGCAAAAAATTCAGCATCCATTCCTCCACCTATTTTGAAAGCACCATTATCAGTACCTCCTTTTATTTTCCATTTGATTTCAGTCTTTACCGGTAATTTAAAAATATGATGAATATTATGTTGACAATTTGTTTTAATGAGAATAAAACTTTCAACATTCAATGTAATAGGTATTGCATCTTTAATACCAAAGTAATAAGTATCATCAAAACTAGAAGTGAGGTTAACGTCAAGATATCTTTGAATATCAAATTCTAAAGGTATCTTATCACTTGGTTCATAGTTATTTTTTTTTGAATTCTCTAACACTTATTAAAATATATGGAGATATATCTTTTAAATTTTAAGTTTTTAAAATCAAATTCAAAGCTATCAATAATTTAGAAATTGATATTATACTTTATAAAAAAGAAAATATATTCTTATCCTTCTTGTTTGTTTTTTGTGTCCAACAAAATTAGCTTTTGTAGATCCATTATTACTAATACCTTTGATTCACATATTAATAATTACACAAGCTCTAAAAGTAAAAAACTAGAGAATAGATATTAATTTGTTCATATTTTATTCTAAAGTACTAAATTTGTTTTAATAATTGAAAATATCCACTAATAATAAGAAACTATATCTTAATTACTTTTTCGTCATCTTCATTTTCATTTATATAAAGCAATACTTTATAGTTGAACCACAAAGCAGAATATTAGGTTTTTAAATATAAAAATATTTAATGATATATTTGCACCCTATTATTAAAGAAAATAACAGAGGGAAAATACTAAAAAATTTTGCGGCGCCGAAAAATTTGCTGCCGCTACAACAACAGACGATTTAGATCTTTTTCTTTTCCTTGTAAAGAATATCTATCTGGTTGTGCAACATGTTCTTGTGCTGTAAAAGGATTTCATATACCGCCCAATTATCTTCTACATCATTAATAACTGAAGCCAATTTGTTCATAGCAACTCTAATGGCGATAATAGCTTTATCGAAAGATTTTTGTGTTTTTGCATCTATATCAATTATTTTTGTTTGAAAGTCTAAGACATCATACGGATTGTCAGAGCTTTTCATTTCATTCTTTAGCTCACGAACTTGTCGTGATGATAGTTTTCGCTGCTTTATCAATTCAGCTAACTTTGATTGTTGTTCTTTTTCCTTTAACGGTAACAGCTCATCTCCAATACTTACACTTAAACTACCTGTTGAAAGAGATTCAACAACATCTGGTGGTAGATCGAGTAGTCTTATGCGTTTATCTACATAACTAACACTTTTCCCCAACCTAGCAGCTAACTCTGATATTCCTCCCCATCCATAATTTGTAACATAGTCTTGGAATGCACTAGCTTCTTCTATGGGATTGAGGTTTTTAGAATGGATATTTTCTATTAACGATACCTCAAATGCATCTTTATCCTCTAACTCTACAACCTGACAAAATATCTTTCTCCAACCAAGCATCTTACAAGCATTATACCTTCTAGTACCTGCAACAATTTCATATCCTCCTCCTTCTTCATTCATTCTTACAATAATAGGATGTAAAAGTCCTTTTTCCTTTATTGAATAGCAGAGTTCAGTTAAATCCTCGTTGGCGTTTCTTCGATAAGAATATTTGAATGGTTTGATTTGGGAAATATCTATATTCTCTAAAAGCCCTATTATGCTATTTGAAGTGGAGTGAATTTTCTGCATAGACTGTATTCCTATATAAAGTATTTAACCTTGTTGGCACTATGATATAAATTTTATAAAAAATAAGATTATAGCTATAATAATTTATATTTATCTATTGCTGTTGACTATAAGTTTCATTTGTTTCTAGCTTAGTTGCAAGGTTCGCAAGTTTGAGGGTAAAGGGATGTTCTGGGTATTCTAGACCGGTTAGGAATTCTTTTGTGCTAAATTGAATATCACAGTAACAAGGTATTTCTGAAATTATACCTATATCTATTGTGCTTGATAAATCTTCAAGCGAACTATAATGTCTTGAATTACCACTACCTCCTCCTTTGTGTTTCTCAGTAATATTAACAGGATTGTGTTGAAATTCTGGAATTGAACAATAACCTGGACCTCTGTTTAACAATAAATAGCATAACGTTCCAAATTTGGTGAAGGCGCCATAAATCTCTTGAGCCATTTTTTTAGTTCCTTCGATATCCAGGTCACCCATTTTGAGAGTTAATATAACTATATCTGAAACAGCAAGGGTATTAATCGACCAGTATCTTATTCCTGGACTAGTATCAATTATTACAAAGTCAGCATTTTTTTTAACAAAGAGTTCTTCTCTTAAAAGTATAAAATTTCGAAGCAGTTGCATCTGCGAACTTTGTCTAGATACATTTCCCTCAAGTTTGTAAATTTCTTCTTTACTAGAATTAGCAAATCCAACATTTAATGTTCCCTTTATATCTCCCGAAATCCTCTTGGTAATATCTATACAAACATCATCAACTGAAGCATTTCCAAGGAGAAAATCATTTATCCATTTCTTTGGTTCATGTATGTCAAAATAAGATCCAAGACTAGGAGCATAAACATCAAGATCCAGTAAATATACATTATATCCTTTTTTTGCGAGTAAAGCGCTAAAATTTGCTGAAATGGTTGTTTTACCAGTTCCTCCTTTATAGGAATGAAAGGCTATACACTTTGTCATCTTATCACAACTGTACTGTACTTATATTAACACAAGTGTTGTAATATCAATTTTTTTGTTGAGGTAAAACCTTCTCGATATGTTTTATTAAATCGTCAATTGATATTGGTTTTTGGATGAAACATTTGTGATCCATGTTGGGATATTCTTGAATTAAAGAATCGTAATAGGCTTTAAAAGAGGTTATAAAACAAACTTTCAGATTTTTATCGATCTTTGTTAGTTCCTGGACTAACTCGAAACCATTCATTCCTTCCATTCTAACATCTATAAGAGATAAATCATAATAATTGCTCCTAAAATTTAGCAATGCCAACTTTGGGTCATTAAAAGTCTCTACAGTAAACCCTTGATTTTCTAACCCCATTTTGAAAGGAAGTGTTGTTCCCTGATCATCATCAACTATTAGTATTCTTTTTTTCATGCTGTGAATATAGCAGAAACTATTCAATCAATATATAAAAATATTTATTTATTTATTTACAGAATAAAATATTTTAATGAAAAAAACAAATTATAATAAAAATAAATAAATAAATAATAATTAACTTATGTAGGTCTATTTCTTGTTGTCGTTTTTATTGTTGTTGTTGTTGGTATTGTGAAGCTAAATGTAGCACCTTTATCTATATTATTTTCTGCCCAGATTTTGCCTCCATGACTTTCTACAATGTTTTTACAGATAAACAATCCAAGACCAGTACCCACTTTTTTCCCTTTAGTAAATTTAGAAAATAGTTTTTGTTTTATGTCCTCTTGTATTCCCATACCTTTATCTATAATTTGAACAAGGACATTGGTATTTTCCCCATCATTATTATTATTGCCATCATCATTACTTTTTTTAATAGAGATCAAGATATCTCCCTCATCAGTATATTTAATTGAATTATTGATAAGATTGAGAAAAACCTGATTTAACCTAATTTTATCTCCAAAAACATTCAGAGACTTTTCAGGGCATTGAAGGTCTATGTTGATTTTTTTATTATTGGTAATTTGATTCCTGACTTCTTTTATAACATCATTTGCCAATCCAACTATGTCAAACTCTTGCAACTCTAATGAAAAAAGATTTTCATCTATTCGTGCTACATCTAAAAGATTATTGGTAAGAAAGTGTAACTTTTTTGCATTGTTAATTATTATTCTTA
>JAICEO010000137.1 GCA_025924135.1 Nitrososphaeraceae archaeon
AGGGTTCAATGAAGAATTTAGAAAAATACGATTGGCATTGGGTAAAACAATCAATGAAGACTACTTTATTCAAAAGCCCGTCGAAATGGAAGACTTACTTAAAAAATTAACTTCTATAATGAATATCTAAAAATGATATAGATAGATCTATCTAAATTTTAGTTAGAATAAAACATCAATACTCTACAATTTTGATATATGTTATACATAATATTAATAGTTACTATATCTATGTTCACTCCTTATTTAACAAATATCTATCAAATGACCATATTCTGTTACTATATATAGTAGCGATGATAAGCGCAATAGTGCAGCTGTAAATATATTAATAACGGATTAAAGAGTGGATATCAGTATATTTATGCATCTATCAATACAAATGACAGTAAAAGTAGCTCTAGTATTTCAAATTTATCCTCTAAAATTGATAATTATAAAGAAAATGTAGAAGTGATGAATTACAAATTGTTAATTTCATGCCTTATTATGAATCAGCACTACTGGAGATATATCTCCTTTTAACAAGTTAAAGGGTGGAATTGGAAAAAACTCAACCTCAGCGTAAATCTGAAGGAAAAAAAGACGCAATACAGCCTTTGCAGATGCAGCATACTTCTTATCACATAATATACACTTCGCCGAATGTGAAGTATTAGAAAAATGGTGGTATAACACAACAACTGAATGGACACGAAACAATCGAAATATTACTGTAGTATGTCCTTACCCTGGACTAGTTCTTAACAATCCTATATTATCAGATACCAAAAGCCGCTTTTATGAAATGCATACAATAACGATTGATTTAAACCAAATCCATAGAAAACCAAAAGAAGAAAAAGAAAAAAACTAAAAAAATTCTTATAGCCGAACCAGAACCGGATATTCAGGTTCTTTATTCTTTTATTACAAATATTATGGGTTTTTCAATATCAGATATTAGTATTATAGAAAATGGTAACAAATGTTTAGAACATTTTTGAATATAAACAATAACAACTATGATGTCATTATATTGAATACCCATCTTCATGACATTTCAGGCTTTGTAGTTGCTAAAAAGATTCATGATAGATTACCTCATAAAAAATAATATTAACTACAACCTGCTTATTCGCTAATATAAGCAATATGATAGATTCAATTGGAATAAAAAGCGAAGATGTGATTTTAAAGCCTTTTTTCTTTTCTAAATTATTTTCTATTTTAAAAGAACTAACAACGTCATAAAACTAGACCAATTGGCAACTTAATTATCATTTAATATATCTTGAATAAATACAAAAAAAGCATCTACAATTATATTGATAAACCAACTAAATCATAGTTTATCCGATAAATCTGCAATTCTCCTTCACTGTTTATTTTAAATTGGTTTAGAGCTAAAAATACTTAACCCTGTTTTCTATTATTTTTTCAGTTCACTTATCTGTTAAAATAATCAAAATTCCCAATTATATCTATTATAATTGCATTTTGTTTAAAGATGCTAGGATTGAGGAACACTTACTAGAAAAGAATACATAAAACTATAGAAAAGAAAATTTTATACAATAAATATTATTATTAGTTTATTGATTGAATGGAAAAAAAGGAAGAAATGATAATAGTAGTGAATAAAGCAGAACAGTAGGGAGGTTAATGAACTACTGCTGCAATAATTCTACTAAATTACCATTTCAATTATATGCTTATTATATGGATTTTTCCCATTTCAACTTCACTGAATAACTATATTGATGGTAGAGGATGCTATTATTATTCTCTATAATAGTGAACGAACACAAAGGCATTGAATGGCGTTAGATACCTATTCAAAAATTGACAGTATTACAGAGAATCAGTATAGTTATTCAGTGATACAATACAATGTACATTTCTCACAAATAAATTTTTGGCAATCATTGAGATATTTTTGTTAATTCTCTTAATGTTTTTTTTGCTCTCATGACTTTTTATAATTTATAGCAAGTTTATCTATATATCAACTGTTATTAGATCCCAATTTGATAAAATATCTTAATGTATAAGATTTTTTCAGTATAGCATTTTTAATATAGTTTATAGTTTAGTATAAAACAATACTAGATTTTTATATCTCAATTTTCAAATTATTATTACTAAATATTTTTTAGAATTATACAAATATATCAAAAGCTTTAATGATATATGCATAAGTTTATATGCTTTGATCTACTTTTAATAACCTCATTAATATTATTATCAACTATTAATTTTATTCCATATTCAAATGCATTTGCTCAAGAATCAATATCAATTTCACCAGGTGCAGCTAACCCAAATAATCACGAAACATTTGTTCCACCTCAAATTAGTTTATCATCTGGAAGTACAATATCATGGACAAATGATGATTCAATAACGCACACTGTAACTTCTGATGAAGGATTATTTGACTCGAATTCTATATCTCCAGGCTATACATGGGATAATACATTTGATTCACCAGGACAATTCGATTATCATTGTTTAATACATCCATTTATGACAGGTAAAGTTATAATTAATTAAACATATTATTTTATTAAAAGAACTTTATTAGAGTGACTACATTAAAGTTCTATATTCAATTTTTAATACTATAATATTTTCTAATATTCCACTATAGGTATCAATAAAAATTAAAATGTAAAAAGTTAGAGTCGCTTCGCTTTTATTATGAAAATAGTATAATATTTATGGTTATAACATTTTAAACATATACTAATAAAATTAGTAAATGAAAATAATAATAAATATTCACTAAACTACTGTAATAGTAATATTTTAGCAAATGTATTCTACCAGTTTAAATTATATCTTAATTGTTTAAAATGATATATATAGGTCAGTAATAAGTAGGTCAGCAATAACCACCATCAGCAGTCCATTTTAATAGGCTTCTTGATGGTATTATAGTTCAGTATATTAAATAATAATAAAAACTAATCTGATATTCGTACTACCTTTACCAATAACAATATAATTATTATTAAATATGAGTGTCAGTTTGGTTATATGGCTAACAATAATCTAATAACGTCTTTTGTTTGTATTCATTGTCTTTATTACTTTTTTCTATTGCTATCAAATTTGATACTTTCAATCCTACTTTTCTTATGGGTAAAAATTTTCTAGGAGTTTTTCTCGAAGGAATAACTAAATTATTGTCTTCCAAATCAAATTTATCTAAAACCTCTTCTATCAGAGATTCGATACTTTTTCTTTCGCTTTGATATTTGATATAAGATTTTTCTCTAGTTTCAATACTGAAATCAGTTCTCATTATTTTTATTCCAACGGTTCTAAATTGATATTTGTTGTTCTTTATCCTTTCATAAAGTTCATCAATCAACTCGTATAAAGATTGCTTTATTATCTCTTTATCATATGTTATAAATTCTAATGTAGATTCATTGCTTAAAGATATGTGATTTCTGCGTGGAAGAACTGGCTCATTGTCTAAACCATTTGCAACTTGCCACATCCATGTTCCTATCTTCTTTCCAAATCTTTCTATAAGAAGTTGAACATCTGTATTTGATAGTTGACCTATAGTTTTGATATTCATATGTTCTTTTAGAATTTTTTGTGTTTTGATTCCTATTCCTGAAATTGTTTCAACATCTAATGGATTGAGAAAATTTTTTAATTCATTAAAATGTATTATAGTAAGACCGTCAGGTTTTTGATAATCAGATGCAATTTTTGCAACTGATTTTGTTGGTGCTATACCTATAGATGTTAGTAAGCCGCCACATTTTTCTTTTATAGATTTTTTTATATCTTGAGCATATTCTTCTACCATTACCTCCGTAGTAGAAATTTTATTTGTACAGTCTAGATAAGCTTCATCTATACTTGCTTGTTCAAAAATATCTGCATAATCTTCTAATATTTCCATAACTTCGTTTGATATCTTTTCATAGAATTTTTTGTCTACTCCATGTAATATTAAATTAGGACATAATTCTAATGCTTTATATAATGGCATTGCTGATTTTATACCAAGTTTTTTAGCCTCATAAGAACATGTTGTTACTGCACCTTTTGTAATATTATTACTGTCTTGAGGTGTCATAATAACCGCATGAGGTTTTCCTTTTAATGATGGGTTTTTAATCTCTTCACAAGAAGAGTAAAATGAATTAATATCGACATGCAAAATTGCCTTCCCTCTCCATTGCTTTTTATTCGCCATATAGACACCTTTCTATTAAATGATTAGTATTAGATTAGAATTAAACTTTCATTTAGGCATATAAAATTTTTGTTCAAAAGGTATAGTTATTGCATATGCGAAAGTTATCAAATATGAAATTGTAATAATTGATTGACTCACAATAATTATCTGTTGAGAATAGAATAGGATTTGATCAGGTCTTTATTATATTATCAAATTTATTTTAGCATAAATTTTTGCGAAACTAATGAAAAATCCATTAAGATTAACAAAATGCAGTGATAATTTCTGATCACTACCAGATTCAGAAGTAATAAGGTTGGAATAAACTTCATATATCAAAATAAATAACAAAGAGAATTGTCAACCTTTAAAAAAAAATTAGGATATATACTTGGAATTTTTTTTATCTTAATGAGTTTATACGGCATGGCAATTATTCTATACTCTCCAGCTTCTACCAAAGTTTTAGAAATGATTGTATTGACCTTATCCATTTTAGCAATAGGAATAATTTTTATTTATTTAGCTCACAGAATACGATAATTCTATTTGATACATTTTACATTATTATTACTATTGTTATAGTGCCTAATTATTATCAAATAATAATAACAAATAGTATTGTTTATTAATTTCAATAGCAAATACAAAAAGGGGATAAAATTATCTAACCATAAAGATAATTATATCTTATTGGTAGATGATGAAAAAGACGTTCTTGACTTATTTAGCGAATACTTAACATCAAAT
>JAICEO010000138.1 GCA_025924135.1 Nitrososphaeraceae archaeon
AGTAATACACACTACACTGAATCGTAATTACCTTATGGGCCCGTAGCTCAGCCAGGTAGAGTACCGGACTTTTAACTTATATGGAAGAAATCCGGCTGTCTCGGGTTCAACTCCCGACGGGCCCGTAGTTTTCTAGGGCCCTCTATACTAACAAAAAACTGAACTCATATAACACAACAAAAACAGATTTTCTAAATAAACATAATAACTAATTCATGCAGGATAGATGAAGCATTTAGCGCGGTAATTCTTGTTGCGTCCAGATGTGGAACATAACAAAAAAATAAGAAATAGATAATGTTTTACAAAGTAGAGGAAAATATTGATCATGAATTATTACCTAGTTAAACGAATAAGGCTAGATAATTATTTTATCGCCTATGTGTATTTTATTTTTATTTACAAAATCACCATTTACTTCAAGCACATACTTTGCAGGTGCTTTAGAAAGATAACTTGGACATTTATAGCTTAAGCATGGTTTAGCATTCTCTTTAATATCGACAATTTTAAAGTTTTTATCTATAAATATTATATCCAAAGCAATATGTGTATTTTTCATCCAAAATGAACGATATTGTTCATCATCAAATACAAATAACATTCCATTGTTCCATTCCAAATTTTTTCTAAACATTAACCCTCTTTGTATTTCATAAGGGTCATTTGCTATTTCTATATATATAGGATTTGTAATTGTTTTATCAGTTGTATTTTTATCATTATCAATAGTATTGACATCATTATCTATATTATCTAATAGAATTCTGATATATGGCTTCTTTAAAACAATTTGATGTGGTTCTATTCCTACTGCGATATTACCAATAACTAGGTTTTTATGATCATTTTTATCAAAATTCTCTTTTTCTATCGAGTTATCATCATTAATATTTTTTATTTGAACAATGTCTTGTGTTTGGTCTACTTTGTTAAAGTCAAAGATAGGAAGAACTCCTTTAATAAAACCTATATTGACTAGTCTTTCAAATCGTGCTTTAACTGTAGGTATAGTTATTCCTGTTTCTCTTGATATTTCTCTAAAAGATTTTCTTCCATCTTTTAAAAGTGATTTTATAATGGCTATGTCAGTGGCATCTAGATGTAAAGGCAAGATGTGTTATAATATTTAGAACATAGTAGTTATATATCATTTACATTTATAAAATTCTATCAAACTCAAAGTAAATAATGTTTACAGGTTTTATTTTTTTATTACAAAAATAGTCAAAATTTATTCTTTAATAGTACTGCTACTATTGATGTTCCAATGGCTCTGTTAATTTAAGATAATATTCACCTCCTCTAACTCAAAATTATTATTATTATTTGCTATTGTATCATTATAAATGGATACAAAGAATTGTATCCAGTTATATACATGTAATAGATTACATTCAATTTGCACACATGGATAGTAGTCATCAAAACTCTCAATCCTATCCTTAAAATACTGGTTAACTCTTTCCATCAAATTTTTCTCTATTGAAGAATGCAGATAATGTTTCAATTTCAGTATCTTACATGCTTCATCATACCAAGTACCACCATCTGTGTATACAATATGCCTTCCATAGTTTGATACAAGAGATCTAATAAATTTTTCAGCAATCAGCATATTTCTCTCTTCTGAGATGTATGTTCCTAGTACTGAGCTATGAATTGGTTCAATACAAAACCATAACCAGAAATGCTGGTTACCAATCTGAATAACTGTTTCGTCTAAGATAAAGGCAGACACTCTTTTCCTTTTGTAGATTTGACAGGATCCAAATCTCTGGATCCAATTCCAAATAGAAACATAACTTCTTTTCTTGTCTTTAAAAATAACTAGAGCCTTAGAGGTGTTACGTAGACTCAGACCAAGAAAGTATAGATAAAGAGAATACATTACGATAAAAGTAGATGTTCTATTTCTTTCAAATCTAATTTTCATATCATAAAGAAAACGTGCCTAGCTATAGCTTTTACTGCTTAACTTAACAGAGCCTCATTATATAATCACATCATTCGATATTGGTATGTCAACAATTACAAAATTATCATTAAAAGCAATTCTTTAGAGTAATGCTAATTCAATAATGTTGAATAAATAATTTGTTATCTTTTACTAAATGTGATATAGTGTGTGTTATATCAAAATCATTTTAAAATAAGTTTCTAACAATAAAAGCTAAATATGATGTAATAGAAACATACTACATAGACGATTTCATTCCCGACGTAGTAACAATATTCAAATTTATCTATTTTAATAAATGACTATGATTAATTATTTACAACTACAGAAAAGGGATTATACTTTCTGAAAATCCATAACGAAATTGATGAATTATTACATTTTACTGCCAATAATTATTACTTAATTTTATTTTTTACTTAATTTTACTAGAGATTAATTTGGGTATAAATTGGATTAAATCTGGGGAAATAGTTTTTAATCCTACCACAAATTAACTTTAATGACAATCAGATTTACATCAAGCCAGAGATATGGAATGCTATTTTTAACGACTGGACTAATTGCAATGGCTTTTTCAATCTACTTACTCTCTTTTTCTATGCCATCGACGGCAGCAATGGTAGTAGTAAATTCATATGCACAAGAGAATGAAAAAACACAAAATCTTACGGAAACAAATATTCCGAAGGTTCTTCCTCTAGTCAGAGGTTTTGCAGATGGTAATGAGGTATTTTATATTACAACAGAAGTATCTGATGAAAAGCTAGCAAATTACCTTACTAATCTAACAAAGTCAAGAGTTGTATATACTCCAGCATTAAAATATGCACCACCACAATCACTTGCAAACATATATGAATTTACTAATGGCATTAAAGGGAGTGGTCCAGAAGGATTCCAGCCAAATATTGCAGACTCACAACCTGGAGATAATAAGTATTCACCATTATGGAAAGTTAATCTTGTAACATGGAATAATGGTATAACGCCGAGAGAATTAACATCAGAAGAAGATATAGTAAATGCAGTTAAGAACAAAGAGCTAACAATAAAACCAACAGAAATAATTGTTAATTGTCCATTCGTACAATGGAAAGATGGTTCTCTAAAAGTTAGAGAAAATAAGACATTAACGGATGAATCCCCATATGGAGGAGGACAAGTTCTTGACATTGATACTAAAAAAATGCAAGTTACTTTTGTTGCACATAGAGGATTTGCTCCTGATGGTTCTACCATATATTATATAGCAACTGATGCATCTGTAAAGAAAGCTGCAGATGAGTTAGGTGTTGTATTTGTGAATAGAACTGCTCCAACTCTAAAGTCAGGTTCATCCTCAGACCTTTATGTATTTACAAATGGATTAAAGGGAAATGGTCCAATGGGCTACCAGGCAAGTATTGCTTCTACTAATGCAGGTGATGAAGCATATAGTCCACTTTGGAGAATTCAAACTGTAACTTGGGAAAATCCAGCTCAAGCACAATTTCTAACTTCACTAGATGAAATAACAGAACATGCAAAACAGGGACATCTAAAGACAGAAGTGGCGGGAGTAGTAGTTAACTGTCCATTCGTTGAAACCTAGTGTTCTCTGCCTCCTATCTCTTTTTTATTCAAAGGGAAAAAAATATTTTGAAAAATAATGAGGAAATCAAATATAAAACTATAGTTAAGAGAAAGATAATATTTACATATTAGCTATGAATAAAAAAATAAAAATAGCAATTGGAGGGATTATTGCAGTTATTGCCATAGCTATAGGAACATATACAATTTCTCCTTTGTTTATTAATACTACTATAGATGAGCCACTTCCTAACACAAATCCAAATATATCTTTTGAAGAATTTATGAAATTAAGTGAAGAAAGAGCTACTATAGGTAAAGATATGACTCAAGATGAAAAAGATAACATAATGAGAATCTTTGCACAAGAAAATGTTACTGTTAAAGATGAAATAACTCGGTCAGAAAATCAAACTAACGATATGTTGGTTGGGAATTTAATTGATGCTGGTGACGGTTTTCATATGGCCTCTGGTCAAATAAAAGTATTACAAAGTCCAGATGGTACTCAAATAATGAGATTTGAAAATCTTGATGTGACAAATGGACCTGACCTCTATGTCTATCTTGCTACGGATACGACTGCTAAAGATTTTGTTAGTCTAGGAAGACTAAAGGGGAATATGGGGAACCAGAATTATCCAATTCCTCAAAATACGGATTTTGAAAAATATAATACAGTATTAATCTGGTGTCAAGCCTTTTCGACATTATTTGGTAGTTCTAAATTATCTACTACTTAATTTTTTCATATATTCAAAATTAAACTTAGACTTGTTAAACAATAAAATATTATAATATTCTTTATAGATTATCTTATCATAGTTATTCTAAAAATTTTTTTTCTTTTTTATCTTGTTTTCTCTTGCTAAAAATAAGTCACTAATAATAAAAGCTAAATACAAATTAATAATAGAATATTAACATACTCCTTTTGCATTGCTATGGATATTACTCTCTCATTGTACTATTTTGTTATTTATGGAATATCTCCTTCATATAGATATCAAAACCATTTTTTATATGTGAATAATTCTGTAGTAAATTTTTTTGAAAGTCCAATAATGGAAAAATGAATAGTTCATTATAAAATTCTTTTGGCAATGATTTGTAAGAAGTTGATAGTAACATCTTAGAATACCAATTGGTAATTAAATAAAACTCATCATTCTTTTCCTTTTCTAGTAATTCTTTACTAAATGATATATACTCTGAAAGAATATGTTTGATAATAGGTATGTTTTCTGCTGTATTAGCCATATTATTTATTATAGATAAATCTGAAAGTA
>JAICEO010000139.1 GCA_025924135.1 Nitrososphaeraceae archaeon
TCTTGATATTCAGCAATACGTTGTGTATATCGTGGAATCTCTCGTGTAGCTTCATCAGTTGTTCTTTTGACATTATACAAGGTGTTGTCTAGTGTCTTGTTTATTGCATCTTGTTGTTGATTTAAAGTATTATTCGTTCTTTCATTAAAATTAGTGGTAGTATTTGTGTTGTCTGTGTTAAATTTCGTTCTATTTGTGTTTGTTTCGTTATTTTTATTTTCTTTTGTTGACATATTAACAAATAAGTTACCACGGTATATAAAAGAAGTTAAAGATATCAGTGCATAATCATGTTCTATATAAAAAATAATCTTAATTTTATATTATATGACTATTAAAGCTTTAGTACATTACACAAACTATATTATCAACTTATGAATGTCATTTCCTTTTTTTCTTTAGATATTTGTATCATTATGACGGTATTTGTTATCAGGCCACTACAATAGTTATAAGTATTATTAGCGTTATAATGGTGTGTATCATAATTCGTGTAAATCATTTAAATGGTGGGTCCTATGATGATAATAAACGTCAAATTTTAATGATATTAATAAATCATTTAACCAATTAACAAGTTGTTCTTCCTCATCGTCATCTAAATCAATTGTTATAGTAGATGATGAACCTGACATTTGTGAAACCTTCAAATTAGTACTACAGGAGAATGGATATAGCGTCATCACTTTTACAAATCCAGTAGTAGCTTTTGAACATTTACGAAATAATCCGAATAGATACCAACTAGTGATTTCTGATTATCGTATGCCCTATTTGAATGGCTGCGAATTAGGCAATAAAGTCAAAGAATTAAACGGAAATATCAAAGTAATTCTCATCAGCGCCTATGAGAGTATCGAAGATAACAACAATAAGATTATCTTTGAATTTCTGAGAAAACCTGTTACAGTACAACAAGTGCCTGACATTGTGGACGTATCTTTAAACAATAATGGGAAAGCATCATTGTCGGCGAGGCTAGATGAAATCTGATTATCAAGTAATAGCGTTAGTAGATGATGAGGAAGATATCGTTAACCTATTTACAGAATTACTAAAAGAGAATGGCTATGACGTATATGGTTTTACTGACCTTTTTTATTGCTAGACTATATTCAACACCATGATAATCAATATCGTTTAGTTCTTATTGACTATAAAATGCCTCAAGGAACCGGATGTGAATTGGCTAACAAAATAACAGATATAAATTCAAGAATTGAAATGGTATTAATAACTGCAGCAGCCAATGATATTGTAAAAAATAACTTGAATTTAGAACTTATTCATAAACCACTAAGAATGTATCAACTTTTACACATAGTCACAAAATATATGAGTTAAACAACAAATAATAATATTGGTTCTAATGCTTTCATAGTATGTTATAAAAAATAAAATATATGTCTCTATATATAATGAGTTAAATATTTCAGAATTAATATAGAGAAATGATTATTGTATGAGATTTAGGACAATTATGCAATATTTGCACACTATGCAGAAATTGCATATAACTTGTAAGATAAGTTTTTTATTCTAATAATATGTATGTCTTTCATATTTTAGTATTTCTTTGCATCTTTGCATTCAATTATATATCTTATGTACCTATATTATGGTATGCAAGAATATTGTCATCAATAAGAAAGAAAAAAATCAGTCAAACTGAATCCAACCATCTTACTTAAGTTAGTAGGTAGATAAATTCACAACATCTCTCATGTTCATCATCTGGAAGCCTACTAACTTAAGTAGTTTTTAAAATATTAAAACTATTAATCAAATGTACAGGTTCTAAATAAGAATAAACGAGAATGAAAAGATAACTATTATTAAATGTCTACAATTCACAAGCAAATTTTGCATTCTCATTTCAGAAACTGCATATTTTATAATAATTATATAGAACAAGATACAGTCTCAGTTAATGATGTTATCCGCGGTGGCTGGAATAAGCCCTATTAAAAAAGCATTAAAATTTGCTTTTAGTGGTTTCAGTCTATTCTTTATTGCTGTGTTGGTTTTCATGGTAGTTCACGATATGTTAACAGGTGAATCTTCAACAACCACAGAATATTGTGCTAAATATGGCTTCTTAGCATCGCCTGACTGTTGGTAAAAAAAATAAATAAATAAATAGATTGATATTAAAGATGTCCCGTTATATCCATGTAATTTAAACTCAAGTGAATGCTTGAACATGTACAATAGGAGAATGTATAATACAAAACTGGTATTGTAAAATAGTTTTTCTATTCCTAAAAATCATTATCACGTCAACGATTCAACATTAAAAACAACTATTTATAAAATACAAAATTCTAAACCTTATCTTAAGAAGAAAGTAAAAAACAACTAAATTTGTCTTAATTGTATAAATTTTATATTATTATATTAGTCTGATTAAACCTAGTTTTCTATTTTCTAATAATTGAATAAAGAGTAGCTTGGTTTATTATTGATGTTCTGGATAATCTCATTAGTTGACTATATCATCATACATTATAGATAATATAACAATAAGACCAGTAAATCTCATCTCTGAAGCAGTCTCCATTAGAGATGAAATGAAAAAGATGTCAGAAGAATATTTGTGGATTTATGCTAATGAGATTGAAGATATATTTCCATTACAAGGTATTTTTGGGCTTCATCCATTAACAGTGGAAGCTGTTTTGCATCATAATCAACCATCCAAAATTGAAGAATATACTCGATATATTTTTGCCATAATTGATGGAATTGCAGAAAATCAGGAAAACAAAACGGATGAAAATGGGAATCAAAATGATAAAAAAATATTGTCAATGACGGTTTTAGAAGATGATTTGTACATGTATATGGAACACAGATGGATAACAACATTAAATCTTTATAATCAACATTTTGAGGAAAATATAAAGAAAAAAGTCAAGGCTATTCTACAACAAACAAAACCAATTATGCCTAATTCAACTTCTTTTTCAATGGATAAGGAAGGCTTGGATAATAGTAAAAAAAATATATTAAAAAAGAATGAGCTAATTTTTAGGCTTGCTTTAGAAGAAATGATATTAAGTTACTTTCCCATTATTGATAATATAAGTAAAGAGCTTGAGCAAACAGAGGAGGATATTTTAGATGAAAATAGTAGTAGCTCTAAAAATAATAAATCTCAATTATCCAAAATTCTATTTATTAGAAAAAAGATTAGTTTTATAGAACGTACCTTGGGAATGATGTCTCGAGCGGTTCAAGATTTTGTCAACAGACATAATATTGAAAGTAACGACAATAATGAAATCTTTGAACACTATTCTGTTTCTAATAATACCTTACCAATAAAAAAGGATAAACAATCTATAATTACTACTCTTCTTAATCCTGACTCCATAAGACAGATGCGTTCACTAAATGATAGAATCCTATACTTGAGAAATGATATTGAAAATATGCATCAGAGAATAATTAGCTTGAGAGAAACCTATAATTCTTCATTAAGTGCCAATTTGAATGAAACAATTAGAACGCTGACTGTCATTGCAACTATTGTGTTACCATTGACACTCATTACTGGAATATATGGAATGAATTTTAAAGTTATGCCAGAATTAACTTCTGAATACGGATACTATTATGCGTTAGGATTGATAGCAGCTCTTGGTGGAGGAATGATTCTATATTTTAAAAGAAAAAGATGGATTTAAAGTTGAATTATATATAAGTGAGCCGAATATTAACGAGCTGAGCTGACTTGAATCTAAATTAGATTTATCATGATTATGGATATCTTTCAAATTGTCTATTTAAATGAAAAGATAGGACTCTAAAACTACTGGCCCGAAAGTATAAACAACAACTCATATGTGAAATCAGAGATGAGGTATTATGGAATTTCATTTACCAGTACTAAAGTTGATTTGTTACTTTATCAATCTACCATTAGTATGCTTCTGCTATTTAAATCTAGTATTTTCTTTTTTGCTCTTTTTATAATTAAAACAAAAACTAAAAAAATTTAGTGGTTGTAATAAGATTTTTCTATCTTATTTACAAAGTTAAAGTAATTTTGAGCTGCTTCATTATAGTATTTTTGTGCAATTTCTATTGATTTGTTAAAGGTTTCTGTAGATGCTAATGCAATATCATTTATCCGTCTTGTAGCGTTTACAGTATTGTCAGTTACATTTTGATTAGTCTTATTATACACATCTGTATAACGTTGTGGAAAGAGATAATTGTTAAAATAAGCTTTAGATATATTATCTAAAAATTTTGAAAATACTGATTGAAAAGTATTAGCAAAATTCTTTTGTAATTCTATCGTGTTGTTTGTTATTGATTGAAGTGTGTTAATGCTCTCTTGTTGATATTTATTTGATGCATCAATATTTTTATCTAGAATCGCTCTGTTCCTCTGTTGATATTCATTAACATTATTGCTGACTTTATTTGTTGTATCTGATATGGTGGATGTTGTATTTGCTATTTGTTGTCTTTGTTGGTCTAAAAATTTACCTGTTTCTTCTTTTATGGTGTTACTTTGTTTTTTATTTTCGTTTTCGAGATTTGTCATAAGTTAACTGATAGCTATGTTGGTTATACTTATAAATCCTAATAAACGTGAAAATTTAAAATAAAATTAGAAAGTGATAGTATAACGTTGAATTCTGTATTTTTAATAATAAAAGTAGATTAAATTTCTGAATAATTTAATGGTAACAATATTCTCTCATATATCAAAAATTCTTATCTACCTTTAGCTAAAGTTTGTTCAA
>JAICEO010000140.1 GCA_025924135.1 Nitrososphaeraceae archaeon
AATATCTTTATGTGGACATTCTTTAATTATCTCTTCTGCTAATTTGCAGTAACTCTCTTCATTAATACTATCTACGGTAGAAAATTCAAAAATTGTTTTTGTATTTGGTAAATGTATTCTTTGTAGATTTAAATCACCATCTCCTTCCTCTCCTTTTCTAAAGACATAGCGTTCTCCTCGTTTGGTTATAGGGTTCCAACTTCTCAGCAATATTCCTTGTTTCTCTATATTCTCATTTGTTATTTTATCATAAACTCTTGTATGCATAAAGAGATGAAAAAATGTCTTATTTGGATTGTAGAAATATCTTAAAGTATAGTAATTTTTGGGATGACTATTATGAGAAGGTTGGGTTATTTTTAATTTCTTTGTTGAGAAATCATTATAACACCATTCAAAAAAAGGATTTGTTTTTTCTATATGCATTATATTATTAACTTGTCAAATAATGATTTCAAATTTGCTATAAAAAAATTAGTGGATATTTATTATAACAAAATTAAATAGAATGGTTATAGAAAAAAATTTTAACTACATTTAATTAAATATCTTTTTTCAAAAATCATTATTCAATTTTCTTAATTATTTTGCCTGTCTGTTGAATTATTTGAGTTAAACTATAGTGCTATGGATGATAAACAACACCAAGGAGAAGGGTTTTTAAGTATTGCAGATTTATCTCAAAAAGAAGATAAATTAGCTATTGATCAATAACTAGTAGAATTTAATATTAAAATTAATTTCTAAATTGAACTAAAACCCTAAAATCCAACGATTAGGCATTAACTATTATGGGATGGATAAGCAAAATCACAGGATATTTCATTGGAATATTAATTGTTTTATTTGGTTTTCTTTGGATTATAGCCTTAATACCACTATATGTAATAATAGACGGATTAATCGGATTAAATATAGTTATTTTAGGATCTTGTATTACTTATTCAGTTCATAAAGCAGGGATACAACAGAAAACTCAACAAGAACTTCAACTAGAAGGATCCATTAACAATCAATAATAATTTATTAAATAATATCTTAACATCACTGTTAGTGTACTTAAGATTCTTGATTTCTGATTAGCTAGACCGGCAACTATAATATTAGATATTGTTGTATAATTGAGATATTATACTAAAGATTTTCTTTATGGTTTCACTATAATTTCATGGTATTGTTATTTATTTACTATGACAATTCATTATACAACGCAGGTAAATTTTTTCCAATCTTAAGAACATTGTACTAATTTAGGCTTTTAGCATGACCACTCTAGTTGGTAAAAAAAAGTCATAAAGTTAAAATGAAATTTTTCGTATAGATATACTTACTCAAATAATTTTATATTGATTTAAAATATAATAATTAAATTCTAGTAAAGTTTTAGAGAAAAAGGAAGTGACATATTATGGCAAGAAAAACAATTGAACCAAAAATAAAGATATTTAGTTGTTTTAGTTGTTTTGAATGTGAAGAACTTAGCATTTCCTCATAGTGTTTGGGATAAACAGTATAACGGTTGCGACTGTTATGAGATAAAATGATAGCGATTGATGGTTAATCATCTACAAGGGATAGTGATTGTAGTGACCGTCTCGATTTTTTAACAGTTTTTTTCATGTTTTTCACAAACTTTTTTATTAGGTTCAAAAGCAAAACATATTAACAAAAACGCGCGTTTTACACTATGATAAAAAATTTTCGTTGAGGGTGAGTGGTGATATGACAAAACAACAAGGTAGTGATTTTGGCTATTGTGTTACTTTTACAAAAAGGACTACATTTATGGTATCAAGTATTAATCAAATTAACCAATACTATAACCAATACTATATTTTTTATAAATATTAGCTTTACTTGAAAAGATAAACCTTCGACTTGTCCCACATTCTCATTCATTGGAATAAATGAAATTTATAAAAATTGATTTCAGATATCGTTCTACCATTCTTATTAATAATCTGAAAAAATTTCTAAATGTTTCAAAAAATCATAGACACTCTAATATTAATTATTTAACATTTTTAAAATCGGACATGACTACCTTGTGACAAGGCATCTTAATTATTGGATTTGGAGTGCGACCAAAATTCTACCTATTGTCCTTGATACTGAAGGATTACCAAGTGCTTTTGAAATATCCATAAGTGATAACCTTTCCTGCAGGTATTTTACGTAGCAGTATCCTAGAAACTGAATTCTGAGCTGTATTTATCCCTCCATGACAGCTTGGAAAAGACTGAGAGCATTTGCTCTTATTTATCTTACATACAACTATTCTTTTCTGACTGCTAGGGACCAAGGATGTTGCAAAAGATATTCTTTGGGCCAGGGGATTTCAAGCATTCCCCAAGAAATACCTGAATCATCAGAGATAAATATTCCACGATTGTTGAGAGCATAAAATTCTCCAGCATTATTTTGGTTTGAGGCAAGAATTGTAATTATTGTTCCTTTGGATTCAGGAAGACCTTTTGAAACATTCTTCCAGGTTTCGCCATCTGCCGATCTTCTGTATAATACAGAGTTGGCATTTTCAATATTATGTGCTTGCCAAGCCCCTAGAGAAGCTGATACAATTACATTTTGGGGATCAGATGAATCTACAGCAAGCCCATGGAGATAATGATGTCTAAGTCCTTCTGTTTGACTATTCCAAGATTCTCCATAATCAAAGCTTTCAAAATAACCATCACCTGCAGAAGAATACAGCCGCTTAGGCATTTTCCTATGAGTTGCCAAAGTGTGAGTATCAATAAGGACCTTGTTTTACTCGGTCTATCCATGTTCTGCCACCATCACGACTCTGAACTAGAGCTCCTGCTTCTATGGCAACAAAAACATAGTTTAAATTATTTACATCTGGTTCAATCCAACGAACATGATGAGTCCAAGGTCTAGGAGGAAAGCTCCATGTAGCAGATGATTCCAAATTGTTGAGACCACTCATTCTTTCCCATGATTCGCCTCCGTCCCTTGATATATAAAGTGCGCTTGGCTCAGTTCCAACATATACCTTATTGTATCCATTATTTCCCTCTTCCAGAGGACTGACTGAAACAGACATTATACTAGACGTGGAAATTTCATTCTTTCCAATACTACTCCAAGTTTGCCCACCATTATCAGTTTTCCATAAACCCTTGTCAAATGTTCCACAATATGCTCTGCTTGGATTCAAAAGATCGAATGCTATACTTTGTGGATGACTTCCTTTCAAACTTTCATAAGTCTTCCATCCAGTACCACTCTTTGAAGAAGATTCAATCACAAGAACTGAATTTTGCAGTCCAGCTATGAGCGTAGTCATTAAACGAGAGAATCACCTATCTTTTGTGTGTCATCATCTTGTATCATCTTGAATATTTTTCAATTACTTTTTTTATTCTATCGCGTTCTTCATTAGACGGTTTTACTACATTTGTATTCAAGATCCAATACTTTCCTCCGTGGTATGCAAGTGGTACTTTGTCAGGATTATTGGAAGCCTCAATAACTTCGCCAACAAACGTAATATGATCACCTAGAGTAATTTCTTTATATAATCTACATTCAATATTTAGTACAGCACCTTTTATCATAAGAGAGGTTATTCTCTTTGCTTTGTAGAATTCAAAGCCAAGCTCTTTTAATGCATTGACCTTGTTGTACTTTGCACCGGTGTAACCACCTGCTACACTAGCTAATACAGATTGATCACTTGCGCACAAGTTAATACCAAATTCTTTTGACGTTCTGATATTTTCAACTGTAGCCTTTGTATGACCCAGAGAAACAGCTATTAAACCAGGCTTGTAGGATATATGATGTGTCCATTCACATGCCATCACGTTTGGTCCAAAAGGACCATCGCTTGTTATCAAACCTACATTTGTTATAAATTGGTTTGATCTTTCATCATTCCACGGTAAATCCAAGAGATATCACCACCACTAATTTTTTTTAGGAGGAATTACTGTTATATCGCTTTTAATTTGAGCTTTGGGTTTGAGCAATTTATATCGCAATTTAAATAGTTCAATTACTGTTGCGACATCCTCTTTTTCGCTATTATGAAACCAGTAGCTAACCCACCCTGATTGTGGTAGCACATGATGAGGTTTAACAAGTCCAGAGTTAATCAGCTCATCTCGAATCTTCATAGGAAATGGAATATCGGCCAAACCTTCACTATGTATATGTCCCATTTCTTTTTTGTTAAGACGAAATTCTATACCCCCAAATCTATGTGATCCAACAGTAACATAAGGCCAACTCAATATCTCTTTTTCAATAATTTCTATAACTTTACTCATATGGATATTATTTGCTTTCTACGTTTATAAACATGGAGGTTTACAAATTATATTAATCCTCTGGGTGTATAGTAGTTTGCTAGCATTTTAATCAAAAGGATATCAATAATAGCAACTCACACATTGATTCAATTTGTAAACAAAAGAGTTTATGAATGAGTTTAGCCAGTAATATATAATAATAATTGATTTTCCCAGCGAATTTAGAAAATGTTTCAGATGGATTTAGTGAGCCAAAGAAGAAGATACTTTATTATCTCAAGGTTATGCAGCAAGCAGGGCTTGAAGAATTGGCAAAGGTTATGAAGGTATCCAGAATGGCTGTTCACAAGCATCTTGTTCTTTTGCAGAATAGAGGTTTAGTAGAAGGTATAGAAAATAGGGGACATGTAGGCAGACCGAGGATGGTGTATCAATTAACAAGTCAAAGTAAAACTGTTTTCCCAAAATCATATAGTGCAAT
>JAICEO010000141.1 GCA_025924135.1 Nitrososphaeraceae archaeon
AAATTTGCACATGTTCAAAATAAAGAGGGTAATTTTATAAAACCCTCTCTTAATTCAACCGCTGCTGCAGTTTCTTCCGTTGCACCTACTCTTCCAAAGGGAGATGAGTCTTGGAAAGATATTTCTGTAGTAAATGCACCAGGAAAGGATTCTTATCCAATAGCTAGTTTTTCATATCTACTGCTATTCAAGGAATTAAGTACAAATCCTTCAATTGATGAAACTAAAGCTAAAGATCTGGTCGACTTTATATCATGGGCAATTACGGACGGACAAACTTTTGGCTCAGACTTGGGATATGTTCCTTTGCCTAACGAAGTAGTTAAACTAAACCAGGAGACATTAAAATCACTGACATTTAAAGGAAGTCCAATACTACAATAATTCCCCTTTTTTAATATCTTTATTAAAAAGGTATTTAACCAAATTCTTTTATTTATTTAGTATTTATCGATTATTTTAGTAATTGACAAAGTTATACTTTTATCTACATTAACTCTATTCTAGTAAGTCATTCTGAGGCTTGAAACTTAGGTATAATATCATATTAAAAAAATAGCACAGTGTTGCACAATGATACACAGTTAATCCTAATGGAGAGGAGTGAAAAAGAAAACCTAATTGGGTATGTTCTACCTGGGTATATGGTCAACTAGAATGTTTTGGTATTTATAGTGAGAAATTTTAAAGGAGCAAGCGAGGAAACGTCCCAGAAGAAGATTAAGTTAAAGGATCGTTATTCTGTAACAACATTTGTTTTAAATTATCAAATCATGTCCTATAGTGTAAAGGTCTTTTTTCTATAGTAATAACTTCGCCTATTGTTTGATTTAAAGCTTCTTCTGCTATATCACTTGCATGTTCTGCAGTACGTCTTAGATCTTCAAGTAAAAGTTTTATGAAAATTTTATATTGATTAAATTTCCCATGATCAGTATTATCTAATAAAGATATGATAGTATCTTCAAGAATTTGTACATTTTCTTTTCTATCGACTATTTTATCTGCCATTAAATAATCTCTTCTCAAAAAAGCTTCGACTGAATCATTTAGATCTTGTAAAGACAAATCACTCATTTTTTTAATATTATCCAGAATTTCATCAGGAATCTTTTCTTTAATTGAAAGAGATTTTTCTGCAAATTTAGAAGCATGATCTGCGATTCTTTCGATACTTTTTACTGCTAATCTATAACTTAAACAATCAGAAGTTTTTTTTAGTCCAACGTCATTTAATATCCTTTCATTTTTTGTTGCAATGACTAGATTTCTTAGTATATAAAGACTAAACCGATCAACTTCATCGTCAGATCTGATAATAGCATTAGCTAATTCAGAATTTAATTCAGATAATGCTGCCATTGCATCTCTATGCATCGAAGTGGCAAGTAGGAACATCCTTCTAACGGCAGTATTCACTGAAAGTTCGGGAAGTGTAATCAATACTTGAATTGTTATCAAATCAGAGGAATCAGCAATTATTTCTGTGCCAACAAGATTCCTACGAACTACTTCTCTTGCACCTTCACGTTGTACCGGGTTAATTCTTCCCAATTTAGATTTAAGATTTATTATATTATAGCCAGCAAGATACATTGAAACTATTTTTCGTTTTAGAGAATTAGCACCTTCATCTTTTAATACTTGTACCGTTGCTTCATCAACTGATTCAATTGAGGATCTTGTAATGTCGGATATTATAGATAAAGTATTATTTGGCTCACGAATAATAGTCACAGGATCGCCAGCCTTTAAATTTAATTCATTTACCCATTTTTTAGGTAAGGATAATACGAATGTTGATTTACCTGTAAACTGTATTTTCCTTACTTCATTGCCATCCATATATGTAGCCAACAATGTAATAAATAGTAATAATACATGTATAGTTTATGGTTATTTAGAATGTAGGTATATAGGTTTCTATATAGTATATATAGAGAACTAAAGATATAATAGATCTTAAAATATGATTCATTTAGGTATCTTTAGAAGTAGCGATATTCTGTCTACGTGTTAATACTCGTAAACCAATATTTAATCCTAAAATAAGGAGAATCAATATCATAGCAGCACCCCATCCATGAGCATGAGCAGATTCATAAGGTAGAGATGCCAACCTCCATATTCTTAATGGAAGCGCATCCACAGGTCCAGTAAGTGAGGAAAAGTACAAACTTGTTCCTAGTATAGTCATAATTAATGGAGCAGTTTCTCCCGCAATTCTTGCTATAGATAATACTATTCCAGTTATAACTCCACTAGTTGCTGTCTTTAGTACTATAAATATAGTAATTTTCCACTTGGGGGCTCCCAGTGAGTGAGCCGCCTCTCTAAGAGAATCTGGCACCATTTTAAGGCTTTCTTCAGTTATTCGAGTAACAATTGGAATCATTATTAAAGATAATGAAAAGGCACCTGCTATAACAGAAAAAGAACCAATAGAAATAACTATTATTATATAACTTACAATACCAACTATAATTGAAGGTAATCCTGTTAAAACATCAGCAAAAAAGCGTACAGCAAAGGCAAATTTATTGTTACTTTTTGCATATTCAGATAGATAAATTCCAGCAAAAACCCCTATAGGTACTGCAATAATAGATGCTAAACTTACTACGATTAAAGTCCCTTGGATAGCTGGGCCTATACCTCCCTTACCAGACCCAATTGAACCAGGTTTTTGAGTAAGAAATTCAAAACTAATAGCAGAAGAACCATTTTTAAAAACCTCGAAGAGAATACTACCAAGAGGAATTATAGCAATAATAATACAAAAGACACACAAAATTGTTACTAACTTATTGATGTATATTTTTTTATTAGATGTTTTTGACATCATTTCATGAACGTTATTTCGTCTTTTGATATAATCATTATTTTCCTTCTTGGTTTTAGATGACATGTATTATATTCTTCCTCCAGGATTAGAAGTTTTTACCATCTTGTAGACTAAAAGTCGGGCCACTACGTTTATTACCATTGTAAGCAAAAGTAGAACAGCTCCAAGACCAATAAGTGCAGATAGATGTAATTCTGATGCAGCTTCATTAAATTCATTTGCTATTAAACTAGACAAAGTTTGACTTTGTGAGAAAAGAGAAGTTGGAATAGCATTTAATCCTGTTGCATTACCTATTATCAAAGTAACTAACATTGTTTCACCTATAGCTCTTCCCAGTCCAATTATACTAGCACCTAAGATCCCAGATTTAGCATAAGGTAATACAGCAATTTTAATAGTCTCCCATCGAGTTGCACCCAAGCTATATGCTGCTTCTCTTTGAGAATTAGGTACAACAGATAATAATTCTCTAATAATAGAAGAAATTATTGGAATTATCATTATAGCAAGAACTATCCCAGCGGTAAATACATCGAGACCAAAAGGTGTTTTGGCAAAAAATGGTAAAGAATCACCAAATAAATTGTGTAAAGGTTTTTCTACAAAATCCACGATCCAAAATCTAAAAACAAATAATGCCCAGAAACCATATACTATACTTGGAACTGCGGCTAAAAGTTCAATAATATACGATAAAGAAGTTTTTAATTTTGTACTGGCTATTTCTGATAGAAATATAGCTATACCTAAACTAATAGGAACGCCAATTGCCATTGCAATACCTGAAGAAACCAAAGTTCCTATAATATATGGCAAAGCTCCAAATGATTCTCTACCAGGTACCGCATTCCAATCAGTATTAGTTAAAAAGTTGAATCCCTCATTTTGAAAGATTTCCTTTGAGCCTTCTCCAACTGCAAAAAGTATTAGGGCTAACATGAGGAGAGTATAGGCTGCTGCTCCAATTAGTATAAATTTGAAAATAGGATCAAATTTTGATAATTTTGTTAATGGAATAAGAGATTGGTTATCATTATGCTTTTTCAAATTCGTGTTGAATGTTACGCCTCTCTAATACTACTATGATATTATGGTATTTTTTAAGTTTCACATAGTTTTAATATAGATCCCTATAGTCTATAGATCTGTATTATTCAATATGTTTTTTCATGAATATTGACGTTAGATTACTTTCCGTTAAACCGCCATAGGCCAAGTTAAAGTATTTGCACCCAGTATAACTTTTATAATTGTTACAATCAGAAAAATAGATAGCTTGATATCTTTATCCTATAACATAAATTTTTTCATAGGTGATAAAATATGATAGGTATTATAACTTTTAGTCATTTTCATATTTTATTTCCCTAGAATTTAAAAATTTGACTATCTAGAGGGTTCGATTATAATCCAATATAATGTTTCAAAGAAGAATCTATTTAATAATAATTAATTTAGAATAAATTAGCTTGAAAGAAAATAATAACTTAAATATCTATATAATGAAAGCTTTAACGAATAAATTAAAGAGAACAGAAAAACTAAAAAAATGGAAATAGATGACTCTTTGGTAAATTTAATTAATACAAAAATAACAGGGTTTAAGCTTTTAGGTATAGGTTCTAGTTTACGAAAAAATTCTTCAAGTAATAAAATATTAAAAATGGTTGTAGATAAATCACAAAGATATGGAGCAAACACAAGCATACTAGAATTGAGCAAAATAAATTTTCCTATTTTTAATCCTAATAAACCAAAAGAAATTTCTGAAGACATTAAAAAAATAAATGATCAGATAATAAATGCTGACGCATTTATTCTAGCAACACCTGACTATCATGGATCAATGTCTGGAGGAATGAAAAATTTTTTAGATTATTACTGGTA
>JAICEO010000142.1 GCA_025924135.1 Nitrososphaeraceae archaeon
CATATAAGAAGATCTAATAACTTTTAAAATTAACACATAATCTTTATCTAACAGTTTTTTTTATTGACTAACCATATTGAAGAAAATATACAAATTCTCTTTACATCTGTCCTTCATCATTATCTCCGCTATAGTAGTAGGTCTATTTCTGCTTCCTTCTGTTACACATACACTAGCACAATTTCCTCAGTTGAATATTAAAGATCAAAATATCGTCGTATCATTAAACGTAAATGATGCTGTTTATAATGCCAATACGAGTGAGTTTTTAGGTTCCAAAAATATATCGTTGACTCCTTATCGTGTCACAGAGAAACATTATCTTGATCAAGGATTACTAAATAATACAGTGAATGTAACTAACAGTCAGACATATTTGGATACTTACTTATCTGATGATCTGCTTGTTGGGAGAGGAAATGGAACGATTGCGACTCTCGATGGACAAAATATAAGTTGGATATCTTCAGGTATAGGAAAATCGATCGATAATCAGTGGATTTTTTATGGAGTAATGTTATTCAATAATACTCATAGCGAATCATTATCTTTACTAAATAATAGCATCGGTCTATCCAAGAGTATGGCTGGCTCTGAACCAGATTACATCTGGCTTTTGGAGTAGACTGTTACTTTATTTAATACATTTTAAACTACAAATCTTTTCTCTAAAAATTACGTAATTACTATTGAATTCATACTGTTTTTAGTTTGCCCAATTATTTGATAACAATAATATGTACTCCATATTTGCAATTATTTTTGCATTAAATTTTGAAAATGTTATTGGACTTTGACAAATGGTTCTGAGGGCTTCGAGTTCTATTATAACAGTGTTCGGTAACATAATATAATAAGTTTTTGATAATTTAAAATGAACTAATTGTGTTACAATTAGTAATTAGATTTAAATAGAAATTGATTACTATAAACCTCAAAGTCTAATTTAAGTTCAATATTTATATTTGTTTTAAAATAAATAAATTTATCTATATTATATTGAATCGTTAAGACTACTTCCAGATTCATTATTATGTCATTTATTATATAATATACTTATGAATAAATCTCAAAAAGAATACATGACGAAATACAGAACTGTAAAAATAAATGGGCTCGATATTTTTTACAGAGAAGCGGGTCCAAAGAATGCTCCAACAATTTTGTTATTGCATGGCTTTCCAACATCATCACACATGTTTCGCAACTTGATACAAATATTGTCTGATGAATTCCATCTTGTCGCACCGGATTATCCAGGATATGGTAACAGCTCAATGCCATCTGTAGACGAGTTTGATTATACTTTTGAAAATATGGCAAAAATTATTTATAAGTTTGTAGAAACCATTGGATTGGAAAACTATAGTCTTTACATGCAGGACTATGGTGCACCAATTGGATATAGAGTATTTTCAATGTATCCAGAAAAAGTACAGGCATTTATCATACAAAATGGAAATGCATATGATGAAGGTCTAGGAGAATTTTGGAATCCAATAAAAGATTGGTGGAATAACAAAACTCCCGAAAATGAAAAGAAACTTCACTATCTGGTGACAGAAGAGACAACAAAGTGGCAATATATTAATGGAACTAGAAATACTGAATCAATCAGTCCTGACAATTGGATAATCGATCAGGCGAGATTGGATAGGCCTGGAAATGCTGCAATTCAACTAGCAATGCTTTATGATTATAAAACAAATCCAACACTATATTCACAATGGCAAGAAAATTTTAGCAAATATCAACCTCCTACCTTGATTGTATGGGGTAAAAACGACTATATCTTCCCAGAACCAGGAGCACATCCATATAAAAGAGACCTAAAAGATATTGAGACATATATTCTAGATACTGGTCACTTTGCTCTAGAAGAAGATTATGACGTAATTGCTGAGAAAATTTCTGGATTCTTTTCTTCCAGACCAAAAATAAAAGCAGTAATTAAGTCCTAATTTTTTCTATATCTTTAAGTTTTTGTGGCATTTAGACTCCTTTCTCTTTTACTATTACAAAATACATGTATATGAACCCCGATATAATACGAGCTCGGAGGTGTGTGAACTGATTTTGAAACAATTTTGTAGTTCAAAAATAAACTACAATAAATAGTTCTAATCGATTTAATATTTTTAAATCATCTTAAAATAAAGAAATAGTAATACATATTATTCAAAAATTATATCACTCACCATAATATATATGAAGTAAGTTTATGTAATTGTTTCAATTCAATTCCAATATGAATATTATTAGAATAAATCAATTTTATCTTTCATTAATATTATTGATACTTATTGCAGTAGTGATTGTAACTTTCAAATATTCAACAATTTATGGGACAGAAGATTCCAACCCTAGTTTAACTGTTACTGAAGGATTAGCAAGTGGTGATGTTACTAATGATAGTGCAATTATATGGTCAAGAGTAAACAAGCCTTCCATTATGCATGTAGAATTTGCTAATAATACATCATTTATAAATTCTAAATCTGAGACAAAATTTGTAGATCAAAATACTGATTTTACAGGAAATATCAAATTAAATAATCTAACTGCAGCAACAAAGTATTTTTATCGTGTATATTTTTCAACTCTTGATAATAATATAACTAGTTCCTCTATTGTAGGAACATTCAAGACAGCTCCTAATCTCGTCAAGTCAAGCGATTTAATTAGTTTCATTGTAGGTGCAGATATTGGTGGTCAAACATATTGTCGTGAACGAAATACAGGTTATTCGATCTTTGAAGAAATGACGAAGCTAAAACCAGATTTTTACATTCAAAATGGGGATATGATCTATGCTGATGATGATTGCCCAAAGCAGCGATTGGATGGGCATCAGAATATTGCTGGAAATTTTTTTGGGATTTCAGATCCACAAGTTAATTGGAATAATAAAACACAAGTTCATGATATTTATCTTAAACATTGGTTATACAATAGAGCTGATCCTCATCTACAGAACTTTCTCAAAAATACCTCTATGTATAGCCAATGGGATGATCATGAGGTTCTGGACGACTTTGGAGCAGATTGGTCGTATTGGAATAGTGAAAACCAAAATAGAACAGGATATCAGAATCTTGTTCATGAAGGCAGAAATACATTCTTTAACTTTTCTCCAATAGCTAAAAACATCATAAATCCTAATCAGATCTATAGATCATTTCATTGGGGTAATGACCTTGATCTTTTAATTTTAGATGCAAGATCTGATAGGAGTAGAAATGATGCTACTGATACTATAGACAATAATAAAACAATGTTAGGAGCTGAACAGCTTACATGGTTAAAAGATAATCTTTTACATTCTAATGCCACCTGGAAGGTTGTAAGTAGTGATGTTCCAATCTCTATTCCAACTGGTGTTAATTCTTCAAAATTTGGACGTGATGGATGGGCTAACGGTATAAGTCTTGACTTTTCATCAAAGACCGGTTTCGAAGGAGAGCTTAAAAAAATAATGAAATTTATAGATGATAATAATATCATAAATGTAATCTTTGTAACTACTGATGTTCATTTTCCTATTATTTTAAAATATAATGCTGACATGAATGGCGATGGAGACTCATCTAATGTTTATGAAATTATATCAGGTCCTCTTAGTGCTTTTACTTTGGGTATTCCATCTGCACCTCTTTTAATGCTCGATCCTACATTTCAGCCAACAATATTTTATGTAGAAGGTGGAATATTCAACTTTGCTTATATACAAATTATTGAAGGAACTGATGGTAAAAGTCATATGATAGTTGATATAATTGGGGCAGATGGAATTGCACGTCCTAATTCACATTTAGATCTGATAGCACAATAACATATGATACTGATGATAAATTATAGATACAAATATGAATTTTTCATTCATTAATTTAGTAAATAAACTAATAATATGGTTAAAACAGTAACCTATAATTTTTTAAAATTTTTTAAATCTCAATTGGTTGATGGGTTCGGAGGTGTGTGAAATACTGATTTTGACACGATTTTGTAGTTCAAAAATACATTCAAAGCAAAGGTTTATCCAGAAAAATTATTTTTAATATGAGATAAAGGTTTATTAGTAGTGATAGTATCTAAAATTTAAAAGGATATTATAATAAAAATACTTTTGAACTTTGGGAATTTTAAGAACAATTCAATATAATTCTATCTATTAGCATAGTAATAAGGGTTCTGAGGGCTTCGAGCATGACATGTAGTTGGGATCGGCCTTTTACAAATTTATACTTAATTTTTAAAATAAAGTGACTGTTTTAAGGTATTTTATTCTACAAAAAATTTCAAAAGTAGGCTCCCTCATCGGATCAAACTTAGGTTGAGGAACCCCCTTATTACCCTTGAGCAGAACAATCACTCGCATTTCTATGTGGTGTTAGCCAGAAGATAAATTATGTAAAAATTATAAAATACAACTAATTCCAGCAGTTAAAAGAAATCAAGTAAATAAAAGAAAGTGTTACCCATATTGATAACTGAATCTGTTATCTATCTATGCAAGTACAACAACTAATAATTACTTATTACCAAAAACCTGTATCCTTGAATTACCTGTATCAACTACAAACACTTTTCCTTCTGGATCTATTGCAATGTCTTCAGGTCTATTAAATTGACCATCTTGTTTTCCTTTAGAACCATATTTGCTTATGGATTTACCATTTTCATCAAATACTTGA
>JAICEO010000143.1 GCA_025924135.1 Nitrososphaeraceae archaeon
AAAAAGAAGGAGGACAACAGCAATTTGTTATTCCTATAATCGAAGAAAACTATAATATTTCTAAAAAAACTTTGGTAGAAGATGTTAAAATTGAAAAAAGATGGATAATACATGATGAAAAAATACATTTACCAATAGCTTATGAAAAAATATTTGTAGATGATAAAGAGCTTGATTCATATTCAAAAGAAGATATTTTCAGTCAGATTAAGGATAAAATTATAAATTTTCAATATATTGGGGAAAGTGATGAAGATGAAAATAAGATTGAAAAAGAAAAAAAAGAAGATATAAAACGACAACAAAACGAAAAAGATATACAACAGGCAAGAGTAAAAGAGGATAATATTCCATTATTTGATGATGATGAAGAAAAAATAAATTCTACCAGTTCTACTAATAATAATGAAATACTAAATGATAAGACACAAAAAGTTATCCCACTGTATGCTGAACAACTCATAATTACGAAAAAAAAAGTAAAAATAGGAGAAATCCTAATTACGAAAAAAAAGGTAATAGAAGAGAAAAAAGTTAATATAGATATAGTAAAAGAAAGAGTAACAATAGAATATCCTAATGGCAAAAAAGAAAGATTAACAGAAAATAGTATCTGAAATTTAAAAATAAGTTCTAATAATAAAAGCTAAATACAAGTCTGTAGTATCTCTATAACAAACTCATCTTTTAGAACCGCTATCGGTATTATTCCCTCTTTGAGATATTCGAGTTCATATAACTTTCTGATAATACAAAAATCCAAATTTAAAATATGTTATTAATAATAAAAGCTAAATACTATGTAATAGAACCCTACTACATGGAGGGCACTACTCCCGACCAACTTCCTTGATATTAAGATGAAGCCGATTCTTAAAATGTGAATAACCAATACAAATAAAAATTCTTTTTGGTAATGATAGCGTTAGATTTTTAGTTTCCATTTAATAAAATTATTATTTGTTCTTAAGCTTTTATTATTTTTTATATATCTTTGAAAAAAATGTTCAAGTTTTGAGCTATTGTTGTTGTTGTTATTGTTTAGATTACTTTAACTTAACGGGCAATGTAAATTTAAACAGTGCTCCTTTTCCATCTAAATTATTTACTCCCCATATTCTACCGCCATGTGCTTCTATAATTTTCTTACAAATATATAGTCCCAAGCCAGTCCCAGTAGTTGGATCAGAAGTAGCAAATTTTGTAAATAATTTATACAAGACCTTGTCTGATATACCTTCTCCAGTATCCTTCACACTTACAATAACTTCTTCTTCTTCTTCTTCTTTACCTTCCTTATTTTTATCTATACTAACAAATATCCTTTGTTGGTTTTGAGTAGTAAATTTTAAAGCATTATCTAAAAGATTGCGGATAACTTGAACTAATCTATCTCTATCTGCTTCAATATTAATATCTTCTTTATGTTTGAAATCATAAACTATTTCTATTTTTTGTTGGTTTTTCTGTTTGTTTACATAATCTTTTAAAACTTCAGATATCAGAATATTCAGATTTAATTTTTCTTTCTTAAGCAATAAAGATTGACTTTCTATTTTTGTAATATCTAACAAATTATTAGTAAGCCGTTGTAGCCTTTTTGCATTTCTTATAATAATATCCAGTAATTCATGAAGCTCTTCATCTTTAACCTTAGTATATATTATATCTGATAGCCCAAGGATAGGTTGTATAGGAGTTCTCAGTTCATGCGCAGCTATATTGATAAATTCTTCCTTCATTTTTTCTGACGCCTTGACTTTCTCATATTGAATGGTAAGCATTTCATTGCTTTCTCTTAATCTGACATTATATTGTATGCTTGATAATGCAAGTCCAATAACATTGATAAAATAACCTACATCTTTTAAGACATGAGCAATATTAAATGCTGTATCGAAGTGCTGTGCAGAATATGACATTATTATTTGTCCAAAAACATTAAATACAATAGAAATAACTAACCCTGTATAGAATACATCTTTATTTTTATAAATTTCATTCTTATAAAAATAATACAACGAAAATAAAAATAATGCTAACGGAAATATTTCGTATGGTCGATGGAGGGGAATATCATCAATTGCAGAAAATGGAAAAACAACAAAGAGTGAACTTATAGCTACAATAGAAACAAATAAAGTAATTATTATTAGGTAAAACAAGAGTAATCTTGATAATTTATAATTTTCATTATTCTTGTCTGAAGATATTTGTCGTTGTTTTTGCTTTTGTTGTTTACTTGATTTAATAGACAAAAAAGACGTATATCTAACAATTGCTATAGCTAACATAGCACTAAGAAATAATCTTCCAACAAACCAGGTCTGTGGAATAAAATATTTTAGGAATAGAATATCATCCATATTAAGAAGGGAAACTATGACATGGAACAAATCAATTAAAGTATTGACAAGAAATCCAATTCCAATAAATAGACTAAATTTGTCACTTAAAGTGTTAGCACGGGAGATATAATAGAATGCAAGGATTCCAGCAAGTATCGCACCAAATAATTCAATATAAAAATGATGTATAGGTGAGGTTACCCATAATGATTGATTAACAGAAATTAGAGCGATTATTGAAAGACAAATTGAAGGAATTATAACACATTTCAAAATATGATCAGTTTTATCATTAGCCATAAAAGAAAAAGTAAAGGGCACTTTGAATTTACCCATTTTTTCTATATTGTTCTAACAATCTAAACATTAAAAATAACTTTATGCGAGAATAGCCATAGATATATTGTTGTAATAATTTTATATGGTTATACATCTAATTTTCATAATCGTAAATACGCCCTTTAGATATAAGAATATCGGCTCTTAAGTTAAGCAGTAAAAGCTATTGCTATGTATGCTCTATTTCTAATCTATGGCAATAAAATATTAGATTGAGGAAATTAAATTGAAATTTTTAGGTTCTATTGATTCTACGGATGTTTAAGAATGGATATCGATAAATGGGTGTTCAAATTGCTTTTCATATCGTCAGAGGAGCCAACTCTAGAATTCTTTATTAATTTCTATTTCCAATATATATTAATAAATTGACTCAACATACAACTCAACATAGTACAACCTTTTTGGTATTTTATAAATTCCGACCAATGTCAAGTGAAGAAAGAGATAGAGCTAACAATGAATGGAACAAATTAAAAAATACTTTACCACAAGGAATTGAACTCATAGGTGAATATAATCATGCATGGGGAACTGAATATAATGGATTTCTAATGTTTCAATCTGAAACAAGTGATTCATTTTTTGAATGGTGGAAAGATTTCAAAGGTACAATTCGTTGGTATGTCGACAAAACTCATACCATAATAGCAAGAAGAAAATAAAATAAAATTTTTTTATACTAAATTATTTATTAGAAATATAGTCTTTCAAACATATAACCTTATTTTGTATTATCTTCTTTATTACCATATATTAAACTATTATTTTTGCACCATATTGGTATTACTCACTTCTTGGCATTAATTTCCTAAAATTGTTTTTATATTATTATATCTGATGTATTGCAAATGGCTGAAAATTTATTTAACAAATTTAATGAATATATAAGAGATGTTCGAAATGAGGAAATTAAATCTATAGTGTTAGGACTATTTGCACTTATTGGATTTATTATCCTTGTCTATTCAATATTTGTTGGCATCGCAGGAGAATTTTTAGCATCAGTAGCAGATACTGTATTTGTTGCTGTACTTATTGGGTCTTTTACTTTGGTAGGAATAATTATGGGTCGGACATTGTTAAAGAAATAATATTTTTATCTTGGAAATATGAAAGGTAACTTAATTTTTCTAATTAAAATTTATAAAATTAGATTGTATCGAAATTTCCGTATCATTCCACCGAACCCAAAGGAGAATTAATATATCATATAATTATTTTGAATAAAATAGGTTCCTAATAATAAAAGCTAAATACTTGTAAGATGTATCTGTACAAAATAGACTCCTATTTTTGAACCGCTATCGGTATTACTCCTGTCGGTGGTCATAGTTTTCTGGGGTTCATCTACTTTATCTGTTAAATAAATAACTAAATCTAACACCTTTCAAACCTTATATAGTTCTTATATTACAATAGCAATATTGAAAGTTCTACTGATATTATCCATAATTATTTCTCTTTATTCTATATCTTTTATATTGTCTGGTAACAATTTAACAGCTCTTGCTCAACAAGACTTGGAGACAACAAAATATCGAGACTTAGTAATAGATTTAGGCGATGGTGTAAAGACAAATGCACAACTGACTATTCCTGCAGTTGGAGATGGACCATTTCCAGGTGTTCTTCTTGTGCATGGCTCTGGTGCTATGGACATGAACACAACTTTAGGCATTGTTAGGATTGATAATGAAACAGGCACAAAGATATACCCACCTACTAGACTCTTCTTTCAAATAGCCGAATATCTCTCTGACCGTGGATTTGTTGTACTTAGATATGACAAAAGAGGTATAGGTGAAAATATGACAATCGTAGATAGTAACGTTTGGGGAAATCTCACATTTAATGAGTTAAAACATGATGCAGAGAGAGCTTTGAATCTTCTTATACAACAACCCGAAGTAGATCCTAAGAGAATAAGTATAATTGGGCATAGCGAAGGTACAATCATTACTCCAAGAGTAGCAATAGATAATCCGACTAAGGTAAAG
>JAICEO010000144.1 GCA_025924135.1 Nitrososphaeraceae archaeon
TATTCTGACATCTTTGGGATCAGTAAAATCAGGTTCAGTTACGATTTCTACTAATGCTACACCTGCTCTATTATAGTCAATTAAGGCTTGCATTCTTCCACTTTCATAAACCAATCGTCCTGGATCTTCTTCCAGCTGAATCCTTCTTATTCTGGCAAGTTTGTCATTTTCGCCATATTTTACAGATCCTTCTTTTCCTATACTTGTACTGGTACCATAAGAATCATATTGTGTAATCTGGAAATTTTTTGGCAAATCTGGATAAAAATAATTTTTTCTTGAAAAAACTGTTAATTCTGGAATTTTACAATCCAAAGCTTTTGAAATCATAATTGCAAATTCTACAGCTTTTTTATTCAAAACTGGCAAGGAACCAGGCAATCCGATACAAATTGGGCAAATATTAGAATTGATTTCTTTTTCTCTATAATTACAATAACATGAACAAAATAATTTAGTATTAAGTTGAGTTAACTGACAATGTATTTCAAGACCAATTTTAACTGGTAATGATGATGATGATGTCATTATTATAGATCTGGATAAGGTGTATTAATATTAATTGATTTTTCAAGTACTTCCGCTATATCCAGTAATTTTTTCTCTTGAAATTCATCAGCCATGATTTGGAGTCCTATAGGTAGACCATTTTTGAATCCGATTGGAATGGAAATTGCAGGAATACCTGCTAAATTAGCTAAAACTGTGTTAATATCTATTAGATACATTTTTAATGGATCATCGATTTTTTCTCCAATTTTAAAAGGAAGAACAGGAACAGTTGGTGAAAGTAGTAAATCATATTTCTTAAAAAGATTTTTTAGCTCATGTTTAATTAAATCCTTTACTCTTTGTGCTTTAAGATAATATTTTCCATAATATCCTGAAGATAATACAAAAGATCCTACTATTATTCTTCTTTTGACTTCATCTCCGAAATTTCCTCTTGCTTTCGAAAAATATGTATTCCATTCGTAATCATCTGGATTTAATTCGAATCCATATCTTATATTATCAAATCTTGCTAAATTGCTGCTTGCTTCAGCTGTAGCAATTGTATAATATGATGCAAGAGCATATTCTGATGATTTTAATGATGATTCCTCACTTGTAAATCCAAACTCGTTAAATTTATCTATTGCAGAATATATGCATTGATATACAGGCTCATCAGCTCCATTTATTAATTCTTTTAATAAACCAATCTTCTGGCTATTTTTTTGTTCGAGATCAGAATGATTATTGTCAAAAATATTATTATTTTTCGTGTCTATTGTTGTATTATCATTAGTATCTTTTCCAGAGATAACTTCCATAATTTTTTTGACGTCAGATATAGTCCTTCCTATAGGACCAATTTGTTCTAAACTATTAGAATATGAAACAAGTCCGTATCTACTAACTAATCCATATGTTGGTTTAAATCCAACCACAGAACAAAAACTAGATGGACAACGAACAGAACCGCCAGTATCAGACCCTAAGGATGCTGTACATAATTGTGCAGCAATGCTCGCTGCACTGCCACCTGAAGACCCCCCACATACATAATCTAAGTTCCACGGATTTCTTGTAAGTCCATAACTGCTCCATTCAGTAGTTGATCCCATTGCAAATTCATCGAGATTTAATTTTCCTATTATTATTGCACCTTTATCTTTTAATCTCTTTATGACGGTGGCATCGTACGGTGGAACATAGTCGGATAGCATTTTGGAAGCACAGGTTGTTTTTAATCCTGCTGTACTGATATTATCTTTTACTCCTACTACAATGCCAGCTAAAGAACCAACTGTAATACCTGATCTTATTTTCTTGTCTATCTGTTGTGCCTGAACAAGTGCATTGTCATTTATTGTTATGAATGAATTTATCTTTTTATCAACTTTTTTTATTCTTTCTATAATTTGGGATACATATTCTTCAGAAGTAAATTCTCCATTTTTAATACCATTAACTACTTGATCAACATTTAGAGTATAAAGATTAGACATATTAACTCATAACTGGACCTCTTACAAACTTGTCTTTTAGGTTTTTAGCTATTTTATCAATATTAAGAGTTGGTTCTATTATCGTATCTTCTCTTAATTCTGACAATTTTTTGAAAGATAATAATAATAATGACGGATTGTTCTCTTCAAATGAAATTTCATCTAATTTATCCAAATATTTTATTATCTTTTCAATTTGTTTAGTATAAGTTTCAAATTCATTTTCAGTTAAATCTATCTTTGAAAGTTTACTCAAATGTTTTAGTTGATCTTTTGTAATCATGTTTGATTTATCACACTTCTTTCCCTTCTTTGTTTCTTCTATGGCGCAAGTCTATCGATATCTCTTGGATATAATATAGCATCACGAATATTATCTATTTTTGTGAGAGTCATTAATAGCCGTTCCAATCCTATTCCACACCCAGCATGTGGAGGCACGCCATAACTAAATATTCTCAAATGATAGTCAAATGAATTCAAATTTAATCCTTTTTTCTTCATTCTATCTATAAGAATTTCTTTATTACTAATTCTTGTGCTTCCAGATGATATTTCTAATGATCCATACATTAAATCAAAGGATTCGCAAATCTTTGAATCATCTTGATTCTCTTTCACATAAAATGGTTTAGCTGCTGTGGGCCAATCTGTTATAAAATAAAAATTATTGTTTAACCGATCGTCATCAAGTTTTTTAATTAGCTGCGGAGATATATCATCTCCCCATCTTACTTTTTCTCCAATATTTCTAAATCTTTCAATTAATTCTGAATATTTTAACCTTGGAAATGGTTTATTGTTATCATTAATTTTTTGATCAATATCTAATTCAGGACTATTTTTACTATTATTATCTTCAGACAATGACTTTATAATAAATTGAATCATTTTCTCTAATAATACCATAATATCATTATAGTCAACAAAAGCAGATTCAATATCTATCGATGTAGCTTCTGATAAGTGTCTATTAGTACGAGAAGGTTCAGCTCTGAAAATTGGTCCTATCTCGAAGACTTTTTCAAAAGCCATTGTAAGTTGTTCTTTATATATCTGAGGACTCTGAGCCAAAAATGCCTCCCTCTCGTAATAGAATATAGGGAAAAGTGCAGTTCCTCCCTCTGAAGCTGTAGCTATTATCTTAGGTGTATTAACCTCTATAAATTTCTCATTTGAAAGAAAATTGCGAATATATTTTAAAATATTATTACGAATGATAAAAATATCTTGCAAATACTTTCTTCTCAAATCTATCGCTCTAAAATCTAATCTAGTATCAATTCCTGCAGGATTTCTATTCTGTACCATAAATGGCGGGGCCTGTATAGGAATTGAAAAAACCTTTAGTTCTAGTGGAATTATCTCTATTCCGTTGGGTGCTTTTCTTTGAGAAATAACCTTTCCATTTACTCCTAGAGACGTATGTTCCTTTAACTGCAAGACTTGTTCATATATTAAATCAGGACATTGACCTTTTTTAGCAATTATTTGAGTGTCTCCATCTTTATCTCTTAACATAATAAATTGAATATTGCCATGGTCCCTAATACTGGAAATCCATCCCATTATAATAACTGATTTACCTTCCAGAGATGGATTAATCTCTGATGAGTAGTGGGATTTTCTCCAATTTCCTAATTCCTCTTCTCTTAATATATTACTACTACTATTATTCAATTTTAATACCTAAATAACATATGAAAATTACACTAGACTAATTTATCCATAACGTTTCTAATATAACTCCATATACTATAATCAATTTTTAATATGTTATAACACTGATATGATAATATTTGGTTCTGTAGATTCTAGGGATTTAAAATGGGTGTTGATGTATAGATAGTATTATTCTGGTTTGACTTTCAACGATGGAGTAAGAGTAAGAGTATGAATTTCTATCTATCTGTTATAATTAAGATATTATTAATTGAAAATAAATATATTATTATATTAATCTATTACTCTAGCGATATTAGAATCCTTCATATTCATAAATTTGGCTACGTTTTGTCTTGTTTCACTACTATACACTTCCGAAAAAGTTACGGAAGTGTTTTCGTCTCAAAGGATTAAATAACAGGTATAGTAAAAATGAATACAGTCCAAAGAAAAATCAGAAATTGATTTTCATAACCTTCTATTATTATTATTGCTTAAAGCGTAAGAATAGTAGTAGTGGATTATGGCTTTCTTCTTTTACTTATTTAGAGACAAATATTATGTCAGTTTAATCCAGCATTAAGTACATGTTATGATAAATCATGTGGATATATACGAAAGTTTCATCTACCAGACAAAATTTGCAAAAAGGTAAATAAAAATTACTATTTGGTAGTTATCAGATGTATTTACATAATTGTTCACTTTAAAAAGTACATATATTATACTTTGTTGTTGTTATGTCCTCTGTTTTGAGTTTTAATAATTCGTAAATTTCATTAACTTCACAACTTAACTAGATTTATCCAAGAAAATGGATTCGTTAAAGGTAGCTCATTGGGTGATAGAGTCTCATTTGGTGATAGAGTCTCATTTGGTGATAGAGTCTCATTTGGTGATAGAGTCTCATTGGGTGATAGAGTCTCATTGGGTGATAGAGTCTCATTGGGTGATAGAGTCTCATTGGGTGATAGAGTCTCATTGGGTGATAGAGTCTCATTGGGTGATAGAGTCTCATTTGGTGA
>JAICEO010000145.1 GCA_025924135.1 Nitrososphaeraceae archaeon
GTATTAAAAAATGCACTATAGGTATTCTTTGTTATTATATGATCGTTGGACATTGGCGTTAATTCGTTAATAATTTGTGCTCCATGAGTACCTTTGATGGCATGTTTTCCCCAAATTTTTAATTCCCTGTCCTCTGGAAGGTGCGAATCATTGCAATATATTATTGGAATATTATGTTGTCTAGCAAAATCAAGTAATTTTTGAATATTTGGTACAATTTTTTCAACTCCTTCAAGTCTTAATTTTCCATTAATAAAATCATTCAACATATCTATTACCAAAATAGCAGGTCTATTAGTCATAACTTCTCATATTAATAATATTGATTATTTTATATTTATACGATTACTCTTTATTAGTTAAATGATTCCTTTTTTAATTCTTTTATTATCTTTTGTAGTTTTCTGCTTAAATAAATAGGATATTTTACTTTTTCATGACTTATTTTTTTAAATCTCTCAGGCAACGAGGATATTTGTTCTTGATGATGTTTTTTTATTTCATGTAAAGTTGGCAATTTTTGTATTAATTGGCCTTCCTTTAAATATTGCAAAAGAAGGGGAGTTGCATTGTCTATTTTCTCTTCTTCTAAAACAATTATATCTTTTAGAAACAGATTATTTTTTTCAAACCTAAAAACTTGTTTGGGACAAGGATAAGAAATTTTATTAATTGATGTTTTCATTTTATAGAATTTTTCATATTTCTTTGTAGTTTTAGAATATTGTTTAATACCGACCAATTTATAGACTCCATTTAAACTAGGTTGGTCTCTTGAAGTTGATAATTCTGTTCCTACTCCAAAATAATCTATTGGCGCTTTCTTGTATTTTAGATCTGTTATCACATATTCATTTAAATCTCCACTAACCATAATCTTAGTTGTTTTATACCCTTCGTTATCCAGTAATTTCCTGATATCTGTACTTAAATTCAAAAGATCACCACTATCTATTCGTAATCCTTTACATTTTATTTTATTTTGAATTATCTTTTTTACGGCATTGATACTATCATATGTGTCTATTAATAAAAACCCATCAGGAAATATTTTTATAAATTCTTTAAATGCTATTTCTTCCCTATTAAAGCTCATAATAA
Source organism: Nitrososphaeraceae archaeon (assembly GCA_025924135.1). Taxonomy (GTDB): domain Archaea; phylum Thermoproteota; class Nitrososphaeria; order Nitrososphaerales; family Nitrososphaeraceae; genus TH1177. Next base: position 1,102 of record JAICEO010000145.1, read on the forward strand.
ATGAGTGAGCCATAGTTCCACTGCTTGGAATTCCAAATTTGTATGATGCTAATGTATTGGATGTTCCTGTACAACCAGCTATGAAACTTGATCTACTCGCTAACAATGCTGCAAGTGGTCCATGAGCTCTTCTAAAACCAAATTCAATTATTGGAGTTCCCTCTGCAGCATTAACTATTCGTGATGCTTTTGAAGCTATGAGGGTTTGAAAATTTATTATTGATAAAATAAAAGTTTCGACTATTTGTGCCTCCACTATTGGTGCTTCTATTCGGAGTAGTGGTTCATTGGCAAAAATTATAGAACCCTCAGGGACTGCCCACATATTACCTGTAAACTTCAAATTTAAAAGATAATCAAAAAATTTCTCACCTGCTCTTTTGAAAATATCGTGAGTTTTTAAAAAGAGAAGATGTTCAGTTTTAAATTTTAAATTTAAAAGATATTCTATAACCTGTTCCAATCCCGCTGCAACTAAATAGTTTCTATTATCTGGAAGAGTTCTTACAAACATTTCAAATGTGGCTAGTTTATCACTTTGATTTGCAGAAAAATATGCAGATGCCATTGTTAGTTCGTAAAAGTCAGTACTCAAAGAAGAATTATTATAAAATGGGTCTAATTCAGACAAATCTATTTGTACCATGATATACAACATGGTAAAACAATTAAAATATTTTGGAAAAAAGAAATTCAATTAATAAACTTCTAGATTTTTAAAAGTATGCAAATATTAAGATAGTATGTGATGTTATGATAATAATAAATTATATAGCTTTAAAAAAACATCACTTTAATATTAACTCTATTAATCCAAATATAATCATAGTTCAGTACAACCTATTTACATCCATCAACATTAAATTGTATCTCTGAAAAGGTGTTTTGTTATATTGTAGTTAATTTATTAATTTTACTATCAAACAAATTGTCATTTTATTTTGAAAGATGTGTATAGTAATTAGCAAGCAAGTTTGTTTCACTTACATCGACTGTTTGTAACAATTTTCAAGTTGACTAAATTTTGAAATTTCAACAGTAATTCTTCTAATTATTAGCAGTTTCATTAGAATTGACCTATAATTTCGGGAATGATGCTTGTCTGTCAACTTGTAAATTGATGAAATATGCCTTAATAATAAGGTATATACCTTGCCTAAAGATGTATGAATATACAACTAATTACCAATCACTAGTTGTATCTTTCATAATATATTCAATTAATTCATCAAGATTGGCGCTAGCCATACAACACACCTTATCTGCTGCTCCATAATACAACAAAAGTTTTTTATCAATTACTACTGCACCAGTTGGAAAAACAACGTTGTTAACATCTCCTATTTTTTCATAGTTTTCCTCTGGTTGTAAGATGGATTGTTTCGTTCTAGCAATGACCTGTCTAGGATCTTTTAGGTCTAAGAGCGCTGCGCCAACGCGGTAAATTCTATCCATACTTACACCATGATAAAATAAAAGCCAACCTTTTCTTGTTTTAATAGGTGATGGGCCTATTCCAATTTTGAGGTTCTCCCAAGATTGTTCTGGCTTTAAAAATATTATAGAATTATGTAAAGAAGATACTGAATTAGTTATACTTAACCAGATATCACGTCCTATAGTTTTAAGATTCAGATCAGTACTACTATCTGGCCTATGTAGAATGAGGTAAAACTCATTATTATTATCATCATAATTAGAAACACTGTAATCTAGCTTAAATTTTTCGGGAAAGAATGTTATCCCTTTGTTATAATTAAAATTTTTAGTGATTATACCTAACTTATTAAATTTATTGTAGTCTTTTGTTACCGCTAAAGCAGAAAAAACTTTAGGATAACTTTTTACATAATCAGAGAGAACTACATATGTAATAAAAATTTTGTCGCAAATCTGTGTTGCACGAGGATCTTCTATTCCATATATTTCGTACTCTTCTGTTGGAAAAATTGCAGGATTATCACGTCTTGTAAAATTATAACCGTCAGTGCTACTTGCATAACCTATTCTAGAAATATAATGATCATATTCTCCAATCGCTCTATATAGCATATGAATATTCCTGCCATCATAAGACACAGTACAATTAAACACCGCCTGGGATTCCCACCAGTTATTTTTATTGGGGGTCAGAATAGGATTTTTTGAATATCTCTTGAATATAGTCAAAGTAAGCCTAATTGTTATTTGAAGTAGTACTTAATTAGTGTTAAAAAACTATATTTTATATAATATTCGATATATTTTCACTATCAGATTTTTTTCAATTGGACAGTAAAATATTTCTACTATTTAGTATCACTGTATACAAATACAATAAATTTTAAACAGTTCTCTAAATAGGCATATTGAATAATTCCTTTTTAATAAACTAATACTAATTAGCAGACTGTTATTTACTTTTTCAAATTTTGGGAAAAATCAATTTGTTCTATAAATAAACATAAATATTTATTATTGGAACCAAAAAAATGGTTAATAATAGATTAATAACTTGAAAATTATTATTCTACATTAATTTGTCTGCCTTGTGGTTTTTGTTGTACTTTCTTTTTAAAGCTTATTTCAAGAACCCCATTGTTATAATTTGATCTTGCACTCTCTATATCAATATCTTCTGGAACTTCTATTTGTTTGTGATATTTTCTATTGGGATCATCACTCTTTATTTCTACATAGTTATCATAGGCATTAACTTTAATCTTCTCTTTACTTATTCCAGGCATCTCTGCTACAATTTTGACTTCATTATCTGTTGATGAAATATCGATTAAGGGTTCTCGTTCAGCTGAAAGTGATGGTTGTTCAAAGGAACCCATTTCACCAACAGGAGATTTTATGTTACCAAATTCTCTTACTTTAGGTTTTCCATCAGGACCTATTGTCATGGAGTAGCCATATACAATTGGGCCTACTTGTCTAACTTTTCCTCCTTCTGGAGTTTCGTATTCTTTAATTAGTTCTTTTGGTACTTTATTTTCAATATTTTTAACTTGTTCAGAAAAGGATCTTTCTGCTTCTTTCCTCATTTCATCAAATTCTCTAAACATATCATCAAAATTCCATCCACTACCAAATCCTCTCCCTTCCCGTCTTCCACGTCCTCCTCCTCGACCACCAAACAAATTTCTGAAGAAATTATATGGATCTATATCGCTTGGAAAGCTCATGTTATAAATAATTAGTAATTTGTTCTATATTAGGATGTCGTATATTTATCATTTAAATCTAAACTTTTTAAAACACCCTCTCTAAATACCAAAACTTCTTTTTTACAATTCTTTGGTTTCTTATTCTAAATTTTGGTTATAAGAATAATTACCAATCGAATTTAGGGGAAGTTAAGCTTTATAACCTCGTAATTAATTACTTTTTCAATACTTTTTTAAGTTAATAGTTATTTTATTTAATTTATGTTTCTATATCTTTATAAGTTTCAAATCTCTGATATTTTACTGCCTCTTTTATAATAGTAAA
>JAICEO010000146.1 GCA_025924135.1 Nitrososphaeraceae archaeon
ACTTATCAAAAATAATTCTATTGAGTCTAGATTGTATCAAAATATTATCTTTAATTCATCAAAAGATAAAAATTCTTTAATTGTTTTACCTACTTCTCTAGGTAAAACTGTTATTTCTGCACTGATCTGTGCTGAAATTTTGTATAATTATAAACACACTAGAATCTTGATAATGGCACCAACTCGCCCATTGGTATTACAACACTTGTTATCTTTTTCCTCATTTCTTAAAGTATTGGATGATCAAAAAATATTAGTCACAGGTAAAATTTCTCCCTCAACACGAAAAATGATATGGGATAATAAATCAATAAAATTGATTTTTGCTACACCAGAAGTAATAAGAAATGATTTGAATGAGTCACGTTTAAACTTGAAGGATTTTGGATTGATAGTTTTCGATGAAGCTCATAGAGCAATAAAAGAGTATGCTTACACTCTTATTTCTAAAAAATATATTGAACAATCACCAAATCCTCTTATTGTAGCTATGACTGCAAGTCCTAGCTCTGACAAAAACAGAATACAACAAATTTGTAATAACCTTTACATAGAACACATTGAATATCGAAATGAAGAAGATACTGATGTCAAACCATATGTGAACCCTATAGAATTAAAATGGGAATTTGTAGAATTATCAGAAAAATATAGACAAATTATACTGTTATTCAAATCTATGTTACAAGAAAAATTACGATGGTTAATTTTTAGAGGATTAATAAAAAAAAATAATATAGAATATGTATTTAAAAGAGATTTATTAGAACTTGCAGAGATTCTACAAAGAAATTTAAAGTTTACGTTAAATGAAGAAAAAGGGCCCTTATATCTAGCTCTATTGAATCAATCTGCTGCTCTATCTTTGATGTACTGTATAGAACTAATAGAAAGTCAAGGACCTTTTTCTCTAAAAACCTTTATAAAAAGAATGGAATCAAGCGAGGGAAAAGCACATTCTTTAATTCTGAAAGATTCCCGAATGAAGGATATTTTCAAACTATTAGAAAATGTTACTGAACATCCCAAATTACTTTATATTCTTAATCTATGTAAAAAAGAAAAATTAGATACTTCTGCAAATAAAACTCCCAATGTATTATTAAATGATAGTAGGAGTACTCAAATTTTGATATTCTCACATTATAGAGATACTGCAACTCATATTGTAGATGAATTGAACAAAATGGGAATTAAATCATTTAGATTTGTTGGTCAATCTACTAGAAATAATGATATTGGAATGAATCAAAATGAACAATCTGTTATTTTGGATTCATTTAGGAAAAAAGAATTTAATGTACTTGTTGCAACATCGATAGCAGAAGAAGGGTTAGATATTCCTGAAGTTAAATTAGTTATATTTTATGAACCAGTAGCAAGTGAAATTAGACACATACAAAGAAAAGGTAGAACTGGAAGAAAATCAAGTGGAAACGTAATAATCCTAGCAGCAAAAGACACTGTAGATATGCGTATTTTATTTGCAAATAAGAGACGAATTGAAAAAATGAAAACAATTTTCAACTCAATGAAAACAATTTTAACTCCAATTTCACGAGTACCGATACCATATAACCGTCTTACGGAACTAGAACTAGCAGATCTTGATAAGAACTTAAATATAGAACAAAAAAAATTAAATAAAAATGAATTAAAATATGAAGATAATGAAAGGAAAGTAATTGAAAAAGTTAAGGTTAAAAATGCAAAATTAGATCAAATTCCAAAGTTTCAAATTGGAATGATGCCAAAGACTGAGAATAGTTTAATAGAGAGGGCATATAGACATATTTATAATTTTTTAATAAATGAGAGAAATGATAAAGATTCATTCGACTTATCCTATTTTCGTGATAAATTTACATTTGATATACATATTATATTAGAAGCACTAAAGAAATTAGAGAAGCAACAACTAATCAAACTAAAAAATAATAGATCAATAACTTTAAATCGATTACCAAATAAATCAACAGGAAAAGAATATAATATCTATGTAGAAAAAATTTTATCTGGCAAAGCATATGTTCTAGTAAATGAAAAATGGTATGCATTGCTAAACTATTATGATTATGAGGGACCAAGAAGCCTGTTAAAGAAGGGATCAGAATTTAAAGCTATAGCAGAATTATATAATAATGGAAATGAATTTTGCATTAGAATAAAGGAAATAATACTTTAATTAAACTCATCTGCCAATTTTAGGATAACTTATTCTTCTACTTTTATGAAGATATTATACCTTTAAATTCATCAGATATGTTTGTTTGTGTTAGATTAGATCCTATACCTGTTATTTCTACTTTTAGAATATAAGTTCCATCAGGAAAATTGTCTCTAATATGATAAGCGCCAATAATAGGATCACTAAAGTCTGGTCCATAAACTAGAGGTTCGTCTAAATCACTCTTTAAAAGTTCGAATTGAAAATCGTTACCTTTAGCAAAAAAAGATTTTGAAAAAATTTCTTTTTTGAGATTATTATTGTAAATATCTATATTGTATGTTATGGGTGTGTTTTTATCTGTATTTATTGATAAAGGTTCAATATTAAACAAAATTCTATCAATATTGGTAGTATTAAAACTCCAATCATATAGAGTATTATCTTCAAATGTCATAGTTGTACCAGTAGTAAGCTTGAAATTTTTTCCTTGTTTGTTAGAATCACTCACATATACCGATCCTATCATCCATGGATGAATTTCACAGTGGTAAGAAACTTTACCTGGCTGATCAAATGTATATTGAAAAGAAGAAGAATATGGAATAATTCCTGAATTAAATAGTTTTCCAGAATTAGAAGCTCCAGGGTCACTACTTGTAACAGTATGGATTTGTTCAGGATCAGCATTAAACCATGCAACAGTCGTATCTATAGGTACTGCTATATTTAGTGGATAAAAATGCTGAAACTTGTAACTTGTTCCAGAACCTGTAGTAATATCTATCACATATGTAGGCAATAGTTTAGTAGGAGTTGGATTTGGCACCATTCCTAATTCTCCTGAGATACTCGGAATATTACAATATAAAATAAGAATATTAATAATTAATAATAATGATAATGATAAAAATTTTATCATCATTAGTATTATGTATAATATCCTTTAAATAATTTTAGGGTTTTTATGTAATATTTATCTTTAAATGCATCTAGTTGATGCCTTTTTTTAATATTAACTATTAATGAATAATTATCCTGTTTTCATCTGAAATAATTAAAAAGGAGAGGCAATTTGCAAATAATATGATTATAGATCTAAGTCAGTCGATAAACTCAAATATTAAACTTTATCCTGGATCTCCAAATTTCTATTTTTTAAAATGGTCTAAATATAGTATTGATGGCTATGATTCAGAAGCAATATTTTTAAGCACACATACTGGGACTCATATGGATGCTCCTTCTCATTTTATTGAAGGAACTGAATCCATAGATGATATTGATGCAAATAGATTTGTCATGAATGATGTTCATTTGTTAAAAATTTTTAAATCATCGAATGAACTTATCACAGTAGAAGATATAATCAATAGTGATATAGATATTAAAGAAAATGATTCTATTATTTTTTCTACTGGATGGGAACATAATTATAATTCCGATAATTATATAAATACAAATCCTGGTCTCTCTCCAGAGGCAGCTATTTACTTATCTAATAAAAAAATTAATGCTGTAGCAATTGATAGTCCTAGTATAGATTCAGCAATAGAATCAGAATTTCCTGTCCATAAAATACTTTTAAAAAATGGTATAATAATAATAGAAAATATATGTAATTTAGATCAAATAGATAAAAAAAAATTTAAGTTAATAGCAATTCCACTCAAATTGCTTGGAGCATCGGGATCTCCTGTTAGAGCTCTTGCTATAATCTAATATTTATAATAAATACTAATTACAAAAGTCATAAACACATTATTATTAACAATCAGAATCATCAGGTAAAAAATATCTAATGCTTTATAAAATATTAAATTTTATTGTGTTAAGGTGACATGAATATTGCCTACAAATTGGCTTACTTGGGCTCGTGGTAATGATAAATTAATCCTTGGATCTTTAGAAAAACAAGGATCTATTTTAGTTGAAGCAACATCCTTACTTATAGAACTTTTATCAGACTATGAAAAATCTCTTTCTGAGAATAAAGATAAGATAAAAGATCTTGAAGTTAAAGGCGATAGTATTACTCATGAGTTATTCACAACTTTATCACAGACATTTGTTACTCCATTGGATCGAGAAGATCTATCCGGGTTGACTAGTACAATTGATCAAGTTTTAGATTATGTAGATGGTACTGCGGATAGATTTGTACTATTTAAAATTAAAAAACCTATGCCCTATATGTTAGATCTTGCTAAGATTTTACAATCATGTTCCCAAGAAATACATGATGTGTTAATAAAATTCCAAACAACAAAAAAAAATGGAAAGTTCATAGAACATTGTAATAAAATTAAAAAACATGAACGTGAGGCGGATCATCTATATAGAAAAGCTATAGCTGAACTATTTGAAACTAATGATGCTGTGCAAATACTTAAGAATTATGAAA
>JAICEO010000147.1 GCA_025924135.1 Nitrososphaeraceae archaeon
TAAAACTTGGATAGATATTGCTATACTAGTTGCAGTCAATGCTGTAGCAATTAAAAGTGTTTCAAGTGCTTCTAATCCATACAAAGAAAATACGAAATAACCTACGAAAAATGGAACAATTACACCTAGTGCACCTATTGTAAATGAACTTCCCCCTCCTCGTAAAAACTCTCTTGGGGTAATTTCTAAACCGGCTACAAATAATATTACTATTGCAGCTAATTCTCCTATATTCTTGATTGTTTCATCAAGAATAACTAATGGTTCTCCATTAAATAATGGCAATCCTCCTAATGCATAAGGACCTATTACAATTCCAGCTAAAAGTTCTCCTAATACTATTGGAAGTTTAAGTCGATGAAAAACTTCTGCAAATATTTTTGCAGTAAATAGTAATAGTGCAAGAGAAATTATTACATGAATAAAGATTGCAGAAGATTCAGTGCCTATTGCCATAATTCTATAAAAATTAAATGACGTTATAAATTAATTATTCAATTTTTCAATTCTAATATTGGAATTGGTTCCAAGATTAATTAAGTTGTATATAATTTTAGTATGTCTTAGCAGTATTAATTGAATAATAACAACTTTTTAAATTATTAATTCTAATAGTTATTTTAATTTCCTTTATTACATAATTTATACTCAGTTGTTAAATACTTTAAGGGAATTTATATTATATTATAATGAAAATAAATAGCAACACAATAGGAATATTTGTGTTGTTCTAACCTCTTTATCATTGATAACAGCGTTAGCATCTATAATATATTTATCATCTGCACAGGTTTTTGCAGTTACAATTGAAGATCAACAAAAGTTCTCTGCTCAATTATCTGGAGACCAAGAAGTTCCACCTATACAAACTAATGCATCGGGTATGGCATGGTTTAAAACAAATCAAGATAGTATGGAGTTTGAACTGAATGTTACTCGTTTACAAGGAACTACAATGGCTCATCTACAGAACTACAATGGCTCATCTACATAATGGAAAACAAGGAGAAATTGGACCTCCGGTAATCCCATTGTATAAATCTGATTATCCAACAATACTAATGAATGGTAAATTAGCGAGTGGAAACATCACTGCCAATATGTTAGAAGGACCAATGAAAGGTAAACAAATCTCTGACCTATCTACAGCAATGTCAAACGGAAGTACATATATAAATGTCCATACGGAGAAATATCCTAAGGGCGAAATTCGTGGACAAATAATGATGTCAAATTCTACTAATTAGTCGAACAAACAATTTTTTATTTTATTTTATTCATATCATAGAAAAAAGATAATGTATATAGATACTAATTTTTTTATAGAAAATCTGAAATCATGGTTAAACATAATAATATTATGACATTAATTCAAGACTTTGATACCTTATGTTTTTACATGATAACGGTTTTAATGTCACTTATGATATTTACATTTATGTTGATATTAATTTATGCTCCCTATAACAATTATCAGATTGGGATTAAAAATATTATAAGTCTACCACTGTTCGATAACTTAAACAGAATAATAGGTTAAAGACTAATTTTAGTTTATTGAAAAAGTATGGTTTAATAAGTAAATTTTAAATTCTTCCCGACATTTTTAATAAAAAATTTTATTTAGTCTATTAGTCCAATAAACTATATTTTTAAATCTATTTTTATTATATTGTTTAATCATCTACCATCAATCAATCGTATTGCAATCACAACAAGATTGCGATTTGACTTTTTTTTGATATTCATATCTGTGATTTGTATGAATCCCTCGTTGAGCACTATTAATTAAACTAACTATCATTTCATTTATCATATGTAGAACCTAAAGTATAATTAACAAAAGTATGCTTCAAAAGTATAACATAGAAATGTTCTCATTTCTCAAATTCCATAGCAATGAAAAATATTTTCAATTAAACAGAATGAATAGTATGTTATTCTTTTCTTTTTTAATTTTGTTTTTTTTATTTTCTTGCTATTTGCATTTTGTTTATGCAGAAGAAATAATTACAATAGTCCCCGGCGCCAGTGATTCTAGTAGATTTAGATTTTTTGATATAACTGAGTATCCTATTAGGATAGGTGAAGAAATAAAATGGTATAATGCTGATAACATTCTTCACAATATCAAAGTTATATCTAGCGATGGAAAAACTATAGTAACAGAATCAGGAAATATCAAACCCAAAGAATATTTTAATTATGAATTTAAAGAAGACGGACAATATCTATTTCAATCATCAAAATATCCATGGATGAGAGGAAAAATCATTGTTACAGATGATATCAAAACAATAAAGAAGAGTTTGGGAAATAATATTGATCTAAATATAAGTTGGACACCTTCTACTATAAAATCTGGTGAGAAATCCCTCTTTAAAATAATATTTATAGATAAAAAAAGTAGCAAAAATCAAGAACATATAGATTACTCATTTACTATAAAAGATTCCACATCAGATAAAATTGTATATAAAAATTCTTTAACACATTCGGCTTGGGGAATGGAACCTGCATCATATAAATTTGATTTAGCTGGCCATTTCGTTGGAGAAGTAGGTATTCAAGGAATATTATTTCAACCTATCAATCCAAAATATGTTGAATTTGAAATAGAATCTTCACAATAAGAAATAAGAAATTTCTTTTTTAAACCTGGAGATTAAAATCGCGATATCTGCAAATTCCTTTATGAAAAGTGAAAACCTTCTAAGACATTCTTTGGTTAAAATATTTTTATTATCTTTATGTGGTTTTTTTAATGCTGAATCAATTTATGCTCATAATGAAATTAAAATTGGAAACTACACAATAAAGGCAGGATGGGAAGAAGAACCACCTTTAGTAAATATTTTAAACAATATTTTAGTATATATATTTGAAAATGAATCTCCTGTTCGAAATGCCATGAAGGATCTTTCCGTAAATATCAGTTACGGTGGAATTAGCATGGAGTTGAGCTTTGTTCCTTCAGAAGAATCTTTAGGTCTTTATTTGGCAGATATAATTCCATCCAAGTTAGGATCTTTTCTATTACTTTAAAAGGAAATATAAATACTCAGAACATAGATAACGAAATTCCACTTGAAGATGTAGAAGATGCAAAAAATATTACTTTTCCCATTATTGCTAATGATTCTGGAAATAGAGATAATATTGGAAAACAAATTAGCCCAATAATAAATGATTTGGCTAATCAGATAGATGAGTTAAAAAAAGAAATGAATTTTACAAACGAGCTAATACAGAATATGAAAGATGATGCCTCCCCTAAAGTCTCAGATAGAAGAAACTAATCTTTTAAGCTATTTCAATAGGGTTAAGTGAATCTGCTATAATACTATTAATATCAGAAGAAGAAGAAAATTTAGACAAACTTCACAATAATTTTAGTTTATCTTTAGCAAACTTCCTAGAAAGGATCATCAATTATATTATATTTTACTTTACTAAATTTGAAAGGTTAGAATAGATGAATAATCAAATCAAAATAATGGAATCACTTAAAAATGTCAATAGATATTCAGTTAAAGTTTAACACTATCTTATATTGTATTTAATATCGTTTAAAGTAAAAAAGATAGTTAAAATGATCAAAACACCGCATTTTTTGTTGGTATTTGTATTAATTATATGGTTTACAATATTCTCTAATGAATATCCTTTTCATGATAAAACTCTTAATTTAGCATATGCTCATATTTTTCCTGGAACTCCTAATGCAGTATTTATAGAGAAGGATGGTTATCAAATCGGATTTCTTCCGTATCCTAAAAATCCAAAAGTAAATGATGATAATACTTTATTGAATTTTAATGTGCAAAAAGGTGGGAATGATGTTACTAATACTTTTATATCATTAATAATAACGGATAAAGAGTCAAATAAATTAGTACATCAATTCCCATACAAGTTTCATGAATTTGCTGATACCACTTATTCCTATATGTTTCAAAATCAATCTAAATACTCTTTATCATTATTAACTAAAATTGCAGGTGATCCTAAATACGAGAACAATCCTCTTATTGTAAGTTTTGATATTGAAGCATCTAATTATTATAATAGTTATGCAGTTTTAGTCACTATACTATTCTTTGTAGCTTTCTCTATAATAATAGCAATTATTTTTGTTCCTAATTTCAGAAAACAGATATCAGAATTTTTTGTACGGATTTTTATAAAGAAATAAACGCTAAAAATATAATCTTGGATATACTATATTGTTGATATAAGAGGTTATTTTTCAATCAATACAATATATACACAATATTTTTAATGCAAAATTAGATATTTTTTCTTAGATATAACAAAGCTTCCTGTATTTTTAATGATTTTAATTAGATGCATTAATAATAAATTATAGATAAAAATAATTATATAAAATTAATTAAATAATACAAATCAAATAAAAAGACACAACTTCAAAAGAGTGAGACAATCTTAAAGTATTATAAATAGAAGATCATAATTTTCATTCA
>JAICEO010000148.1 GCA_025924135.1 Nitrososphaeraceae archaeon
CCCCAATTAATTGCATAACCTAATGGTTCATTTAAAGCACCAACTAAAACATCACTAACTTTACTTACCATCAAGTTAAAATTTGCTGGATTAATAAGATCCTTAATCAATTAACATCGACTTCCTTTATTATTATATATATAAAAAGATAATTTAATTCTATCAAGTTACTTGTTTCCTTTACCATATTCCTTTTCTACCTGATAGGTACAAGGCATATCCCATTGCTGCAAACATTATAGCAAGAAATCCCATCATTGGTAAAGTTGCTTGTTTTGGAATAGATAAAAGCGATGCACCCCATGCATAAAGAAATATTGACATTACATCAAAAACAACGAACATCAATATGTAAGCATAATACTGCATCATAAAATGCGAACGTCCTTCGCCAGTTGGTATTTGTCCACATTCCATTGGCAGAAATTTAACTGGATTATATCTCTTACGGGGTGAAAGTAATTTTGATAGAATTATGGATGGTATTCCAGCCATAAGACCAATTCCCAAAGCATACAAAATAGGAGTAAATTCTGATGCCAATTCGCCAGCCAAATTAGTCTTGCTGCCTTATCTAGATATAAAAATCTTTATTTTTTAACGATAAGATTAAAAAGTTGTCGAGCAACCAGTTTAGGGTGATTTAGTGCTAACTTTATCATTTTTCTAGGCGAAAACTCTGAACTAATAAAATCAATGAATTCATCCACTGACATATCTCTTAATATAGAGATTTCATGATCCCATTCATCATCTGTGAAACCAAGCCATCTGGATTGTACTCTTAAAGCTGATTCTATTTTAGTAGAAAGTTGTTTTTTCCATTCATATTCATAACCTAGTAATGAATTTTTAGAACAATCGTTACTAAGAGAAGAGGAACCTATTTGCCCGGCTAATCTTCCAAATTCGATAGCATGTCTAATACCTTCAAGCACGAGAGGATTTGACTGACCGGCTGAATCACCTACTAAAATCAAACCGTTGAAGACTGAAGAATTTCGTGCTCCTTGATTGGGAATATATCCATAATGATATTCTATTGGTTGAATAATTCCCAATTCCCCCAGCGGTTTAAATTTTTTTTCAATTAGATGATTCAACAATTTAAGAGGATCAATATTAGACTCAGGTTTTCCAACTCCTACTCCTATTCGGACACGGTTTTGGGATAAAGGAAATAGCCAGGCATAACCAGCAGGCGAATAGTTGCTACCAACCATTAAAGTCCATGTTTGAGGATCTACTTTATCACAATAACATTCGTATTCTGCACCTACTCCATACCTTGTCCAAGGTGATACATATCCAAGTTTAGTGCCAATAAAACTATTAAATCCACTTGCATCTATAACTAGCCTGGTCCTTACCTCAATCTTCCCTTTAAGAGTATTAACTATTAATCCAGAAATCCTATTGTTATTTTCACTACGCACTACATCGACAACATTCGAATTTATACTTATGTCTGCGCCAGCCTGAGCAGCAAGAAAAGAAAGATATTGATACAATGACCTAACATCTAAAACACAAGATCGATATTCATTTCCTTTAATGGTTATTTCATTTTTAGGAGAAACAAATCTATAATTCTTTATTGGATTATATATTTTCTCAGGAATTTCTAATTTTTTCATTTCATTGATCCACGAAACCCCACTAGTTCTTACATATTGCCCAATCGATTTATCCCGTTCAAAAAGAATCACTCTGACGCCAGTTTTTGCTGCAGTATAAGCTGCAGAGAGTCCAGCTGGCCCTCCTCCAACTATGGCAATATCATAATAATCCATTTCTATTACTCATTCTGGCAATTGAATTTTTATTAACTTTTTCTTATAAATAAAATAAAGGACAACGCTAAAGAGCAAAGTTTTTTATGGGAAACAAGCATAAAATGTTATTGAGTCAAGAATTCCACCTACAAGAGGGAACGTTAGCTCCGAATTTTACATTTAAAGATTTTAATAATAAAAATATCAAGTTATCTAATTTTATAGGAAATCGTATCATTATTTATTTTTATCCGAACGATTTTACTCCTGGCTGTACGACTCAAGCAGATGAATTTTCTAAAGACTTCAACAAATATTTGGAACATAATATAACAATAATAGGTATTAGTCCGAACGACGAAAAGACTCATCATCAATTCAAAGAAAAGATGAACATTCCTTTTTTATTAGTTTCAGATGAAAATAACCAAATAGCTAAAAAATACGGTGTATACAGCCTCAAAAAATTTATGGGTAAAGAGTATATGGGTGTAAATAGAACAACTTTTTTAATAGATCAAGAGGGAAAAATTGTTAAAATCTTTTATAAAGTAAAACCAAAGGGACATAGTTCAGAAGTCTTAAATTATTTCTTGAAGTATTATCACTAGTATTATCATTAGCAAATATGTTCTAAAATATTCAATTTACAAATAATAGCGGTTTAATTCTTCATCTATTTTATCAATATTCAAATTAAAAAAAATGCAAATTTCATCTTCAAACTTAAAACCATTTGAAATATTACTAAATTCTATTCCTTGTCGATAACTATTGACCATTTCTGCTACTAATTCTAAGTTTTTCTTTGATAAAATATTCCATTTTGTAATTGTTACATAATCTTTAGTATCAAGTAAGGAAATAAATTTCGCAAAGGAACATATTATCACAAATCGTATCTTTTGAAATACTTTTTTAAAAGGATTTATATCTGCAATCTCAGGAAGCATTTTACATATTAGATATTGATAATAATCAAAATTCTTGAGTATGCTCATGGATTCCCCAATATTTTGAAATGTATTTTTTAAAAAGATAATATCATACCTATTTTTGATAAAAAAACCTGGATTAGTTTCAATTTCAAAATACGAGGAAGTTATCCCATCCTTAATCAAGAATTTTTTACATAAATGAGAAGACTGAAGATAGTGATTAAATTGTTGTGGTGAAATTGACAATGTCTAAATAATAATTACCTAATTAATTTATCTTAAAAAAATTGTCTAAAATTAAGGGATTTTTTTAGAGTAAGTTTCTACTAATTTTCTAATATGTTCTAATATCTTTATGTGATGCTCTTCGTCTACAATAACACTGTTAAGTAATTCCTTAATATCTTCATCCTCAGTAAGATCTCTACATTCTAGTAAAAGATTTTTAGATTCTTCTTCTTCTTCAATGGATTCATTTATTCCCTCCTTCGTTAGATGAATGCTACCTGAGGCTCCTTCTATTTTAGCCATGGCCTGAGTTATGTATTGTATGTGTTTTATCCCATCTGTAAGGAGAGTGTTTATATAATTTCTAATTAAATTATTTTCAATTTCTTTCAGAAGGGAACTATAATGTATTATTTCATCTTTTTCTGCTTCATGTTGTTGTTTCAATAATTCGTAAAGTCTCTGCTGTTTTTCCATTTTTTCCCGATCTTGAATCAATATTCTGATTAATATTGTCGTAAATAAAAAAGTGCTGGTAGCAAGATTTGTTTATCAATGAGCTCTGATTGAAAAGGATTATAATTACAAAGAGGACATGAAAAATGGTGTCTTACGATAAAGGCCTTTGTCAGTGCACTTGTCACCAAAGGTATGGTGATAAGTCCTTCTGTAGAAAATGCTTGGATAAACACAAAGCTTCACCTTATTATAATATTATGAAAAAATTTGACTGATTTCTTACTATGCGGGAGATGGGATTTGAACCCACGAACCCCTGAGGGATAAGAGCCTCAGTCTTACGCCTTTGACCAGGCTGGGCGACCCCCGCTCAAAATCAAGACGTCCAAATCTCTAATTTGAAGATTGCGAGTTTGTAGTAAACTAAAGCATTTCAATTATAATGGTTTTTATATAATTATTCTTTCTTCAATAATGTGTTAATTCCGGTTCGATGTTTTACTTGCGGTGGTTTAATCGCAGACAAATACTCTGAATATAAAGAAAGAGTCAAATCAGGAGAAGACGATGCGGAGGTTCTCGATTCACTTGGCATAAAAAGGTATTGTTGTAGAAGAATGTTTATTTCAAGTGTAGAGACAATTTATCAAGTAATTCCTTATTACGAAGTTCTACGAAGAAGAATGTCAGAAATGCAATCTGAAAGTTAGATTGGAAATATCATGCCTATTATTACCGATATCAAAGGAAGGATAATTTTCAACAGTCGAGGTAGTAAAACCATAGAGGTAGATATCATTTCTGACGATAAATTTCTCGGGCGAGCATCTTCTCCTTCAGGTGCTAGTGTAGGAAAACATGAAGCTCAGAGTTTTAAAGAAAATAGTGCAGAGAAATCTTTAGCCGAACTCAATAAAAATTTGTCAAAATTTATTGGAATAGAATCGCATGATCCAAGAGCAACATATCAAATTCTAAAAAATATTGATAATAGTGAAAATTATAGTAAAATAG
>JAICEO010000149.1 GCA_025924135.1 Nitrososphaeraceae archaeon
AAATAATACGATTAGCATTATTAGGTAAATTTAATGATGCACGTATAAGACTTTTAGAATTATTATATGCTTATGTATTATATGATACTGACTTTTTCAAATATGCTTATCAAGAAATTAAAGATTTGGATATAAATAATATTGATGAAGTTATGTCAATAATGGCAGAATATGATTATAGGCTTTCGGTTGGGGCACATTCCGAGATTCAATTAACTGCATTTCTTGCACAATTATGTAAAATTGGATCTGATATTAAACTAAAAAAATGACCCAAACTTAGAAAGAAAAAATTCTATCATTTTTCTGTAAATAAAAAAGGATTATTATTGATAATGAAATTTAAAACAAAAAAAAATAAAATAATTTCATTTTCTACTGCAGCAGTATGCATTGTTAGTGGTGGAATTGATTCTGTCTGTACTGCAGCTTATTTGAAAAAGCAAAATTTTGATCTATACATCATTACTTTTAGATATGGTCAAAGAGCAAATTTAGAGATTGAATATGCAAAGAAATTTGCTAAATATTTAGATTCAAAACAACACAAAATAGTAGATATATCATTTATGAAAGACATTTACGGCGAAACTAATATTCTTACCGATGACAAACAAAAAATTCCTAAACATTTTAAGTATAGTATAATAGCTCCTATAAGAAATGCAATTTTCATTACTATAGCTACAGCTTGGGCAATGAATATAGGAGCAAAAATAATTGCCTACGGAGCACACACAGGAGATAATAATTATCCTGATTGTAGACCAGAATTTACAAAATCAATAAGTAAAACTTTAAATCTTGGAGATATTGATGGAATAAGTTCAGGTTTGAGAAAAAAGATTAGTATATGGTCACCGGCTATAGATGGATTAGATAAATCAAAAATAATAAGAATAGGTTATGAAATATTAGGACATAAAATTTTTGAAACATGGAGCTGCTATTCAAATGGTATAGATACAAAAGATGGTAAAAAAATACATTGTGGAATTTGTGAATCGTGTATAAATAGAAGAAGAGCTTTTAGAAAGGTTAGCATAGATGACAAAACAGAATATGCCAATAACTGAAAAGAAAATACAATTAAGTGAAATATTTACAAGTATAGAAGGAGAAGGAATATTATTTGGAACTAAGACAATGTTTGTTAGAATCGCGGGATGTCATTTAAAGTGTTATTGGTGTGATACTGGTTATGCTTTGGCGATGAATAGTGGAAATACCTATCCAATCAATGAAGTAAAAAAAATGATAAAAGATCATTTGCAAAATAATACATATAAAATTAATTTTACTGGTGGAGAACCATTAATTCAATACGAGGCAGTAAAGGATTTAGCAAAATTCATTAAGGAAGAATTAGGTTTAAGAACATATATTGAATCTTCTTGTTATGATGTTGATAGATTCAATAAAATTATTTCTTATATTGATATCTGCAAGATAGAATTTAAGACAAAGGACTCCCAAGCTGTTGATATTAAACATTATAGATATCTATTAAATAATGAAATAGAATGTCTAAAAACTGCAATAGACAATAAAAAAATCACTTTTATAAAAATTGTAGTATCTAATTCCACATCTATTAAAGAATTTAGAGAATTGATAGAAGTTATTTTTAATACTATAAAATGTGATGACTTAGCAGGATTTATAATACAGCCAACTTCTACGATAAATGAACCAACTGTGAATAGATTATTGCAGTTTTATGACCTTGTTTATCCAATATATAACGAAGTTCGTATAATTCCTCAGTTGCACAAAATAATAGGAGCAAGATAATTAAAAGATGACAAATAACAGAGTACAAAAAACTGGAACAATAAATAAAAATAAAATTGAAAAATTAATTAGACAACTTTTGGTCGAATTAGGAGAGAATCCCAATAGAGAAGGATTAATAGGAACACCAAAACGTATTGCTGAAATGTACGAAGAAATTTTCTCGGGATATAAAATGAATTCAGAATTAGATGTTAGTTTTAGTGAAGAAACTAATGCGATAATAGCTAGAGATATACAATTTTATAGCATGTGTGAACACCATATGCTTCCTTTCTATGGAAGAATTCATATCGCTTATGTTCCAAATGGCAAAGTATTTGGATTGTCGAAATTAGTTAGATTAGTAGAGAAATACTCAAGAAGAATGCAGATTCAAGAACGATTGACAACTGAAATAGCAAATGAAGTATCTAAAAGAGGAGTTAGTGGAGTAATTGTTATAGCTGAAGGAGAACATCTGTGCATGAAGATGAGAGGAGTTAGAAATAATAATTCAATAATGACTATAGCATATAGAGGGGTATTTGAGGAAAAAGGGATCAGAGAAAATATTCTTAATTTAATTTATACTAGACAAAATAATATAATTAATTTATAAAATAACAAATTACTTAAAATATTAATCACATAAAAATACAAAGTTTGTTTTTTATTTAAATTTACATAATATTTTTATAATGAAAGGCTTATAATGAAGTAAATTTTCTATAGGTAAGAAGAATGGCTGACGCGAACTTTAGGGTCCAGTCTCATAAATTTACTCAAGACAACATTCAAGCTACATTAGTTTGTTCAAAATGTGATGAAATATTTTCCAAGGAATTTTTATTGGATCTGGAAGGACAAACTATAGAATTTAGATGTCCTGTTTGTGGAGTTTCAGGTGAAGCTGATTTACCTTATAAAACAGCAGAAGAAAGAGAAGAATTTGATGATGATTTAGATGAGGTAGAAGAAGATACATTTGATGAATTTGAGGAAGATTATTAAATGATCTAATAATTGCAATATTTAGTACATATGTTATTTTTCAATTAATTATTAAGATATGAAAATCTGTCAAAAGTGTAAAAATGTCAGATTCTGTTTATTAAGTTTTTTTCTCAATCAATTTGTAATGAGTGAGTATATATTCATTAATAAAAGAAAAAGAATTTATGGAAAATAGAAACAACTAATGAAAACTAAGCTTAATTTTACTGTTAATGTGTATTTAAATTTTAGAATTTCGCACCACATTTTGTGCAGAATTTAGAATCAGTTCTAAGTTTATTACCACATTCAATGCAAAACTTTGATTCTGGTTTTGTTGTAGAATATTCAATATTTTGAGAAAATGATGGTTCTGTTTTGTTAAACATATCAGTTATTGCTCCTGTGGGTTTGAAAGTTTCATCAACATCAGGTAAAAGATCTGAAAAATTGATAGGTTTATTAATCGATGTCTCATCTGATTGGCTTTGCTCTTCATTTCCTTTGTCTCTTGTTTGTAGATAAAGTATAATTCGAGGTACTTCCTCACCATTATTTTCAACAATTTCCGCTAACCATACTGCAAATTTTTTAAGTGTCATTTCAGGTGTAGAAAAAGTCAAAGTATGAGTAGACATATATTCTTCTGCTGCTGACTTACCATCAAATACTTTCATCATGAATAAAAGGTTATAACTTGTTTTTAATTATTGCGAATTACCACATTTGCTACAAAATTTTGCTTTTGTTGGAATTAAGACTCCACAAACTATACAATTTTTAAATGTTTTATTATCTTTTAATGAATTTACTTCTGATGTAGTTATATCTTGAGATGGTTTTTCTATTTCTAAATCAACAGGTTTAATGGTTGATTCTATTGATGATGAAGAATATTGTTGTTGACTACCACTACCTTGAACAGGGCTATGTTCTAAACCACCAACTGAACCTCCTCCTCCACCACCACCAACAAATCCACCAATCCCAAAACCTACAGAAGAGCTCGTATTCAAGTTAGGGTCTGCAATACCGGCAGTAGGAGGATTCTTAAGTAACTTTCCTTTATCAATTGCTGATTTTATTTCTAATATGACCTTGATAGCTAGAAAATTCATTGCAGAACTAGCAATTAGATATTTTCCAATGCTTGAGAAATATTCTTTCTCATTCATTTTACCTTGTTTATAACGTTGTGTAGAATCAATAAGCGTTTCATACGCATTTTGAGTATCATTAATTAATTGTTTTAATTTTTCAGTCAATCCACCGAGCGTATCAACCCCAAAAGAGGACATTATATAAAATACTGTTAGTTTGGGTTTAATAAAGTTTGAAAAAGATATATGAAAGATAATTTACATTTAATAAGATAGGCTCAAAATAAATTTTAATATTGTTAATATTTAAATATTAGCTAATTTTGAAAGAAAGATAAACATAGAATAGAGGATTTTCTTTTTTAATTTGACGATACCACTTTTTTCTAGAATAATGGGAGCATTTTGAGATATTATATATAATTCTCGTCTCATGTGGATAGCTTTTTTCAGCATGCATATTTATTATAAACATCAATCTATTTGTTGTTTTATTGTTGAACTAATTATTTGATTTTTAAATGGTCACAGATTGATAAT
>JAICEO010000150.1 GCA_025924135.1 Nitrososphaeraceae archaeon
ATGGAGCAACAGGTGCACCAGGTCCTCCTGGTGCTAATGGAATCAATGGAGCAACAGGTGCACCAGGTCCTCCTGGTGCTAATGGAATCAATGGAGCAACAGGTGCACCAGGTCCACTAGGAATTATGGTTTTTGATAACTCTAATATTTATAAGGTTACAAATTCTTCAACTGTGCAGTCGCCTCTCTGGACAATTACTGCAACTGCTCTATGTGATCAGGGTGATATCGCATTAAATGGAAAATACTCTTACAGTGGTTTTATTGAAGAGGCCGCAGATTCGCTCCCAACTGAAATCGGGATCTGTGGATTCCAATTCTCTACCAGTAGGATGGACGGCTACTTACTTTTCCGCCGTGGATCTTATGAGTAGGGGAGGGGGGTAATGTCACAGTTATTTCCTATTGCTTTGACAATACACCATGACATTGAGATAGGGCTTACGCCTCCATTTTGGAATATATCCTTTACTGTCAGCAAAAAGATGGTCTGGTTTTAAAATATATTTGTAACCATTTGTTAGATGATAACCTCCCTTTAATCCTTTTTCGCCTCTATTGTTATGACCTTCAATAAAACTTGAAGGTCTACCCCATTTATCATAATTGGGTTTAGTTTTTTTGGCAACCACATTTACAATATATAAATTCTTCAAATAGGATTACTTTATGTTTTCCATAATTGTATGGTCGTCTTCCTATATGACCACCAGAAGAATTAACTAATGCACAAAATCATTTAAATTTGTTCCCCTAAATATTTGTTGAAATTTTGACAATTATTTTAAAATAAAAGTTAAATTAATTAGATATAGTTTTTTATATATTAAAATTCACCATAGCATACAATGGAAGTCATCATTTCTAGACTAATAATAATTACAATCATTATGATGCTAGCCACGGGACTTTTAGCGAATCCAATAATAATAACAACACCTGTGTTTTCTCAAGAAGAAGGTTCTTCAGTATCTATTGCCCCAGGTGCCGCCGATCCAAACAACGACTTATCATTCGATCCTCCTCAAATCAACGTGCCAACAGGAAGCATTGTTTCTTGGACAAACGCTGATTCGATACAACATACTGTAACTTCTGATGAACAAGGACTATTTGATGCAGGTCCAATATCTCCAGGGGATACATTTGAAAATGTATTTGATTCAGCAGGAGAATTTGGTTATCATTGCGCAATACATCCATTCATGACAGGTGTGGTTATGGTTGGCTAATAATTCGCATTATTATTAATATTTTTTATTCACGATCAGAATCTCCTAATTGACTAGCCTCTTTCTCTGATTCCTTTATGACTTTATCAGAAGCATTTTCTAACGTCTCTTCAATTTGATCTTCTTTAGCCTCTTTGTCTTTTTGTTTTTTATTCTTGATTATAATATCTTTATTTTTATTGTCGTTGTTGTTGTTGGTAGTAGTATCCATAATATGCTAATATATTATCAATAAATGATATTAAATATTGAGATTTGCTATATAGTATGTTATTCACTTAATAATGAGAAAAATATGAATAGATTCAAAAAAGTATCAGGAATACTATTCATAATAACAATCACTATAGTAGTAGGAATTACAATTCAAATTTTAATAAACGATGAGCATACTATTATGGCTCAACAAGTAGAAGAACCAGGAGTTACCCCAACCGATCCTAAAAATGTGACTAATCAAACCTTACAGGGTTATCCAACCGAAGATAAAAATATGTCAACCGGTTTAGAGAAAGAAAAATAAGAAATTAAAATATTCATTCAATATAGCATGATATTATTAATGGAGATACCGCCGACACTGTATATATACAGTTCAACAAATATCCCCACTAACCGGCCGACAATGGTGTCAACCAATAATATATATCGTCATTTTTTCTTTTATGGATTACAGATAAAATTATGCTGATCTATTACACTAGACAAAATAAAAAAAATGTTACAGAATATTCTTCACTCAATGATATTGAATGTCTATGATCCAAAAGATCACAGATCCCGAAGAATTCTGGAATCAAACCACGTAATCGCGCATTGAGAAAGGTTGGAATTTTGTCTAATTGTATTTATCATATTTTGATCTATCTTTGCAGTATCCAAATTATTTATATGATAATATAAAATTCTTTAATTAATAAAAAAAATTAAGAGATATTAAGAGAAAAAAATTATTATTAATGCGCTTTGTGATTGTGATCATTCAAATCTTCTACTGAACTAAAAGAATCTCCACATTGACAATTGTATTTCTTTCCTTCTTCTTCAACATTACCAGCAGTTTTATCCTTTTTTTGTTGTTTTGATGATGTCATTATTTCATGCTATGCAACAAATTATTTATTGATAGGAGCACTTCGTTATTCAACTCAACGTTAAAGTTTTTATCGAACTTTATTGAACCATACTACATGCAGTGTTCAAACCCCTTTCATCCAATAGTCAGTATGTAACATCATTATTATTATAACTCATTTCATTTTCTCCTTTTCTTCTTTTTCTTTGTTCTTTATATCCAGACGTACAATCACAATCATTAAAATCATTAATATCATAGCCAAAAGAGGATTAAACAAGTTATTTATAACAAGAATCCATATGACAATAGTAAAAACAACAATAAATAGTAGAAGGAAAACTGATTTATCCTTTCTATTTCGATTTTTGTATTTATCAAAGATTTTCATTTCTTTCTCTTTTGAGAGTGCTAATAACATCAACGTGAAAGTATTTTAAAAGGGTTGTTAAATATGATTTAGAGTGTGAATGAAGTTAGATTACTATCCAACCCTCATTTCATAACGTATTTTGGTAGCCTGGGATCTGATCCACCTACAAATTGGAATACTAAAATGGTCTCAATATTTCTTGCTACTATTGTTACAACTGGAAATTGTTTTGACAATTCGCCATAACAATAATAAACTACTCCTTTTTTTCTTCTTTTATTCTAAAACAGACACTTATTGTAACTATTAAAATGGATATTGATTTCAGAACATAGAATGGGAATTTGTAAAACTGTTAAATATTTTTTTAATGTATCATCATTACAATATACTCTATCCAATCTTGTCTCAGACAGACAGATAGATAGATAGATAGATAGGCAACTCGTCATAGTCTGAACTATCAGCAGGATCTCCTATCAGTTCAGACTATGGCTATAATTAATTTATCTTAAATTATTAAATAGAATATTTCTTTATTGATGTTACCAACAACAAAAGCCAATCATAAATATGTGCATACATAGCCTTCTTCTATACCTCATTAGTAGAGGGCTATGTTTTTAAATCATTTTTACCTAAATTGTCTCCAATTATTAAATATTATATGGGGTAAATATATTGTCAGCAAAGAGGAACCTTTAACAATAAACCACAGCCATAGCCTGCATTTCTGTTTGCTCCAAGTTGGAAGAGGGCTATGGCAATTAAATTATATTAAAATATTAAATACTATAACCCCGATTAATATATTTACAATCTTATACGCAAGTAAATTATAAGATTGTATAATATCTTCCAAAGCCATGGCCCTTCTATCTCTCCTCACCAAAGACGGTGGGTTATGGCTTGTTATTTTATTTTGTTAAAACAACAACAACAAAGTCGTTTTACACACAGGAAGACTACTCTTTTGATGGTAGGTGTTTGCAAATTGATGATAGTACCAAATCATAGCGACAATATTGAAAATAAGAAATTTACAATTCAATACACCAAGGAAGAATTAGATAAAATCACTGTGGATTTTGTAACACAATTGAGTAAGTATATTGCCAAATAACCAATCGTATAATTAAGACTCTTGAAGCGATAGAGAAGGAATCAGAGGTGGAACAATTTCCACCTATTAGCACTAAGAAATAAGGAGAAGAAATACAACAAGCATGATTACTACTATTATAGAAGATTGTGAAGATGGCATCTTACTTCGCCTCCGTGGATCTTATGGTTAGGAGTAATGTCACAGTTAGTTCCTATTGCTTTGATAATCCACCATTGACGCCTTAAATCTGCCTCATTTTTTATTTTTTTATATTGGTCACTTAATTAATTAATCTATTACTCTAGCGATATCTATCTAATACTGTTAGGTTATCGTCGATGGTTTCAATAGTAATGATTGTAAGGATAGAATAATAATTATTGAGGTAAATTGTGGACCCACCAGGATTAAACGGAACTAATGGAGTTAATAGAACACAAGGCCCACCAGGTATTACTTTTATCAATAATACAAATCTTTATGAAGTAAATGGAACCACTGTAACCGCAAC
>JAICEO010000151.1 GCA_025924135.1 Nitrososphaeraceae archaeon
GATTATGATATCACTATTGATTATTTAAAAAAATTAGAACCTAGTAAAGAAATTCAGGAAATAGTTAATAACGAAATAGAACAGAGAAGATTAAAGTATGAAGAATTTTTAAGATTTTGTAAAAGACGTTTACATATTTCTAGAGATTCATTCTTTGCGAGAATTAAAAGTTTACCTTCATCATAGATAATTAAAGTTCTTCTATATATGTGAATTAAAATTATTATCAGTTAGCAGTTATATAATAGGTTAAAAAAGTTAATTGATTCCTATTTATTTCTCATATGCAATTTCTTTCAAGTTATATGGATTATTCTTTGATATACTGTATTCAAAAGTTTCATCAACAGATGATGATGATGATGGAGAAGATGATTTTTCTATAACAAATTCGTCTTTAATTATACTACCATCATTAGAATAAAATTCTCCAACAAGACTTTTTCCATTGTTTATTGTCTTTAATTCCAAAAATCCATGATCTTCTAATTGGTTTGCGGTGAAATAAGCTTGGTCATCTAATCCATGTAATTCCTGTCCACCAGTGCCAACTATGGCAAAAACTGTACCTTGATCCTCAACATAAACATTATTACTATTATTATATTCTTCATTATTATATTCATTGTCTAATATTGCACTTTGTTCAATTATAGGATTTGAAGGGTTCTCACTATTGTATATTAAAGGATAGGACCTCTGATAATTATGGATATGGCCTTGTAATACTAAATCTACACCATATTTAGTGAAAAGACTATGATATAGATCCCTGAAGGATTCCAAACCTTCATGATTAGTCTTTGAGGTATACATAGGTTGATGGTAATAAACAATTATCCAATCTATAGAAGGATTTGTATTTGTCTTCATTAAATCATGTTTAACAAAGTCAAATTGTTGTGATCCTTGTTCGTATGGTGTTTCTGTAGCCATAGAGATAAAATGTATATTCTTATAATCAAAGGAATAATATTGCTTATCAAGATTAGTATATTCCATATACTGTTTTACTAATGATTTGTCTTCAAATTCATGGTTGCCAAATGAAATTTTCATTTTTTGAGGATCTATTCCTCCCACAATGTCTTCCCAACATTTAGCACTTTTTTCATAAGAATAATCTCCTAATATATACTCCTTCCTTTATTATGCCCATGATTTTTATGTGTCTTTCAAATATCATTGTCTGATATTTGGCAATTCATAAAACAATAAATTAATAAATAATATAAGTAAATAATTACTATTTTGAGGGCATAATTGATTTGGAGAATATTGGTATGTTTAATTAAATGGATACATTTGCCAAATACTTATATTATACATTATCGATGAAGATAATGAAGAATAAATAAAACTGTTAGAAACTGGATTATTATTTTCTATTGTATCAATTACATGTATGACAAAATAGACACCCCAAATTATAATGATGATAAAACTAATAATGATCAAAATTTTTTGTGGTTTTGATATTTTTCTGCTATTATCATGATAGAAATTCATTTCTTTATCTAGTAACTTTTGGTTTCAAATATTATCGAACTTTTTTACTTCTTTCCTTTGACCTTGAGGAACTTCATAATATATTAGAAGGTCTATCATCCTTGTTTTAGAATCACTATCTCTTAGAGAGCCATGGACTCTTTCTCCTTGCTCAGTTAAGCATATAAGAGAACATCTCATACTGTTTTGTATTTTTGCTTTTGGACTGGTAATAAACAATTCAAATGAATTAGACGGTTTTGGTGTTGTTAATGGTAATGGAGTTATTGTTGCTGTTGCAGATTTCTGTCCACAGTTAGGGCAAATATGTTTTTTTTGTAAAAAAAATTCCAATATTTCTTTGCTGAAGTATTCCAGTAAATTTGAATACGACGAGCAATATGCACAAGGTTTTGGATTAATAATGTGAATAGTATTATAACTCATTTCTTATTTTTACCTTTGTCGTTGTTGTGATTGACTGTATTATTGATGAACAATGTCAATCCTTCAGCATCGCATTTTGGACAATTCCAATTTATTTTAAAGTATTCTTCTGTAATATCCATATTTGTCAGTTCTACTTTATTGCTTGGAAACTTGTAATTACAACTCTTGCATTTTAATTCTGTTGTTGTCATTTTTTTGTTCTTATATTAATATTTATTAATATATCCATTATATCGTGAAGGAGTAGAACGTTAAGGATAGTATGGTTATTAAGAGCAATTTGTTTAACTCTTTCAACATCAAATAAATCACCATCTAAAAATTATTTTCTTAGAACTACCATCTGTCAATATTTCTAATTCTTGTATCATATATTCATATTTATATTAACTAATGTTTATAATTTGCTATATTCCAAGATCTCAATATAGACTAATAATGCAATAGTGTTGACATCATAGTCTGACTTAACAACATCTTTGCAGCATGTTCAAGCTATGACAATTAAATTATCTTAGACTATTCAATACTACAACATATCTATTTAAATTGGATATAGAAACCAAGATATTCCATTTTCACCATAATCTTTTTGTTAGGTTAACTCAGAAGAAGGCTAGTTTTTTATTCTTATCAAAAAAATAATAAATATAGATAAAAAATTTTGTTAAATTATTAATAGTATTACGTTTCTGAACCAAATATAGTCCAAGGAACAATAAAATTTAATCATGATGCCCTTCTCATGAATTAATTGATAATATTTGCTAATAATAGTCTTGGTGTGGCTTTCATTATTATATTAGGTTAAAAAATAAGTTTATTACTTGTTTTTTGTAGATATATCTTTTTTTTCTTTTTGTATATATGATTGATTAATTGTGAAAATGTGATTTTAGATGTTCATAGCAATAATGAAGTGAACATTTAGAACATTGGTTTGTTGGGGTGTTACGACAAAGCATTATACCACAAACTAACCCTTTCTTAGAATTATTTCTCCATTCATTATGATCAATGTGATCACTCATATGTGATTAATATTATTGCAAATGGATATTTAACTTTAATAAATAATTAAGAAGATAATTTCTATAATATTATTTAGTATTTAAAGAATGAGTAATACTGTTGCATAAATATTAATTTATAAATCAAAATATTCAAAAAGAAAACTGTTTGCATTATTATTATTTCATTTAATAGATCTATAGTTAAAGTAAGTTCATTAATGACCTTTTTTATCATGAACTATTATTGGTCTTGTTATAGCTCCTTCCGATGCGGAATTTACTAAAGACGCGTATTTTGCCAATACACCGGTTTTATAATGTGGTTTTATAGGCTTCCATTTTTTTTCCCTTCTTTTGAATTCAGCTTTCGATATCAAAAGATCAATAGTTCCTTTTTTGACATCAATATCAATGAGATCACCATCGTGTACCAAACTAATAGGACCTCCAACCATTGCCTCAGGAGATACATGTCCTATCATAAATCCTCTGGTTGCACCTGAGAATCTTCCATCAGTTACCATAGATACTTTTTCGCCAAGGCCCTGTCCTACTAATGCTGCAGTAACAGATAGCATTTCTCTCATACCAGGACCACCTTTAGGACCTTCATATCTTATTACTACTACATCTCCTTCAACAATTCTATTTTTTGATATTGCCCTAAATGCATTCTCTTCAGTTTCAAATACTTTTGCTTTACCTACAAACTTGGTTAACTTTATTCCGGCAATCTTTACTACAGCACCGTGTGGTGCTAGAGATCCCTTTAAAATCTTTATTGTTCCTTCTTTCTCAATAGGTTTTTCATAAGGACTCAAAATATTTTCATCAATATTTAAATTTAGGTTAAATGACTCCAAGTTTTGTTCCATTGTTTTGCCAGTACCTGTTAATGTCTTTCCATTTATCAGCCCATTTTTTAATAGTGTTTTTAATACAATTGGTACCCCACCAATTTTGTCCAAATCTAACATAACATATAATCCTCCAGGTCTCATATTCACAATATGAGGAGTACGTTTTCGTATTCGCTCGAAATCCTTTAAAATTAATTTTATTCCTATTTCTTTAGCTATTGCTAATAGATGTAATACTACATTTGTCGATCCTCCTAATGCATTTGCAATAGTTATTGCATTTTCAAATGCTTCGAAAGTCATTACGTCTTTTGGAGTAATATCATTTTCTATAAGAGTTGCAATAGTCTTTCCTGTTTCATAACACATTTCATTTCTCTTTTCGCTCTCTGCTGGAGGAGAAGCACTACCGGGCA
>JAICEO010000152.1 GCA_025924135.1 Nitrososphaeraceae archaeon
ACTTCCATTAGGATTTGCTCCAACAAAAACTACTATGTTATCAAAATATTTAGAAGTTACAGATAATATTTATGTTTCAATTGCTGACACACGATTATTAGGGCCAATGATGGTTATGAATAACAATGGGATATTAGTTTCTTACATTACCTCAGATGAAGAGATTAATATATTAAAAGAAAAAAGTCAATTAAATGTCGAACGTTTAAAAAGTAAGTATACTGCAATAGGTAATTTAATAGCTACAAACGATCATGGAGCTATAGTGTCACCCTTATGTAAGGATGTAAAAACTCAAATACAAGATATTTTGGGGGTATCTGTTATCTCTATGCGCATTTCTGGATATATTCAAACAGGAGCAATGATAGTTGCCACAAATAAAGGTGCTGCAGCTTATCCTAATGCATCGGATGATGAAATTAAGACAATTTCTGATATATTAAATGTTAATGTTGAACCAGTAACAATTAATGGTGGAATCCCTTTTTTGGCATCGGGCATTATTGCTAATTCTAAGTCAGTTGTAGTTGGAAATATGACCAGTGGTCCAGAGTTAATAATGTTAAGTAGAGCTTTTAATGTTTAGGCAATTTAATAGTTAATTATTTCTATTTATCTTTGTAAAGGATTATTAAATGAAAAATTTATTATTTCACTCAGGAAGTACATTATAGAAAGCGGGGGTCGCCAAGCATGGTCAAAGGCGTGAGATCAGATTAATCTGACACGATGCTCAGAAGTTTAGCATTTGACTAAGATACCTCATCTCTTAGGAGTTCGTGGGTTCAAATCCCACCTCCCGCATCTATAAGTCTCAATTTTTTTAATATTATTGACAAACCTTTTTTATTTAATGCTCTAATTATAAAAAAATTAAAAATAATTAATGAAGAGAATTTTTTATTATAAATATTATAAAATATTAAAAACATATGTTGAAAAATTATCGAAAAATATTTTAAATTTCAATAGACAGAGATATATAGTTGTAAAATCAAAAAAGGAATCAGCGGGGTGGGGAAGCCAGATATATAATAGGCAAAGTTATCCCGGCGGGCTCATAACCCGCAGAGCGGTTTCTACCCTCAGCAAATATTGCTCTATGGTAGCCGTAAGTTCAAATCAACCCCCCGCTATTTTTAGGTTTATCCAAATCTTTCAAACCATTTCGGATACAATTCTACATTTCCGAATTCAAAAAATTTAGTCTTTTCTTTTCCATATCTGTGAAAAGGTTTAGTTAAATGTCTATGTGCTTTTAATGTAGGGACGTATAATCCTTTCTTAAGGAATCTTGTTTTTATTAAGAGTACTTTTTTACAATTTTTATCAATTATTTTGCATTTTTTGCATTGGTACCCTTTATTTTTTCCTTCTGATTTCATCCTCTTGTTACAATTTATACAAACTGGATTAACAGTATTATAAATTTGTGCGAGTTGTTGGATAAAAATATATTCAATATTTAATACCTTTGAATGTTTTGACGTAGCTTTTCTAACACCAAATCCTATTTCTATTTGATCTCCTGTATGTAATTGTGAAGCAATTTTAGTTAATCCAGTGGGTTCATATACTACTGCCAAACACATATTTTTTAATTGGTCTTCAACGGTAAATAATACATGTCCACCTTGAATAATTTGTGGATTTGTTACTATTACACAGTTAACATATCCAGAAGTAAAAGATTTTATCATCGACAATTTCAATTCATTTTGTAAATGCATTCCAGTTCCTTGATTAGAACGATAAATCATATATCCTGCTAGATCTTCTTTGATTTCCAGAATTTTTAAACTATTATGTAATACCTGAGGATCTTCTCCTCTAATTCCACAAAACACTGGATCTGGTCCATGTGGTAATATAAGAACTCGTTTATGTATGTAATCATAACTGTTAAATGTAGAGGGGAATGTTGTATTGTGGAGACGAATAACATTTACTGGATCGATTATTCGAAGAGTTCCACAATTTTCAAATTTTCTATATGTTAATATCTCAAATGTATGATCTGAATTTAATAAACATCCAATAGCAGCTATAGCTCCAACTAATCCTTGACCATTTCCAAAACTAAAATATTTTAAATTATATTTTTGTGCTAGTTTTGTTGCTTTTTGTTTACTAAGTATATCAAACATTGCAAGTCTATGGAATTGCTTAATTTCATCAGGAATCTCTTTGCTTTGCAAACAAACCAATCCTGGATTAGCACCTTTACCAATTTCAGAATTTTTTTCTAGCTCATTTTTAATGAAATCAATTATATTTTCATTATTGTTAGCTTTAGTCATTATTCTCAAACAAACAGCTCCATTTCCACGAGTTTTCCATGGAATGTTAGGATTTAATCTTATTAACAAAGGATAATCTAAAAATTTCACATTTTTTTTGTAAAGATAAGATGTAATTTTGAATGCTAAATGAGTAGTACATTTTCCCAATGTTGAGTCTGTATCATCGAACCCTATATGCAGAATATTATTGTCGTTTGTATCTGTGTTCACCAACATTGCAAAGTAATATTAAATCATTAAATGAATTTAATTACTTTTTGAAATAATGATAAGAAAATTTAAATCATATTAAATATTTTACATAATTACTTTTTTATATTGAACATGAAATAAAAGATATCATGCAATTTAAAATGTTGGAAGATCTTGATTTTACAAAACGTGGGGGATTATTACCCGTAATAGTTCAAGATCAGATGTCTAAAGATATTCTTATGCTTGCATATGTTAATAGAGATGCTCTTGAAAATACTATCAAGACTGGCAATGCATGGTTTTGGAGTACCTCTCATAAAAAATTATGGATGAAAGGTGAAGAATCAGGAAATATCCAATCTATTGTAAAAATCCTAGTTGATTGTGATGCTGATGCCTTAGTATATATTGTAAATTCTACTAAACCTATATGTCATACTGGAAGTAATTCTTGTTTTCATAATTTTCTAAAATATAAAAATTGTTAAAAAATATATTATACTTATAATATTTTTATATAATTAACAAAGGTTAAGGATAATATTGTATTATTTTGTTTCAATATTCTATTTTTTTTATATAATCAAATTATAGTGATACTAAATTTCTGTTTAGAGAACCTTATTTATCATGTATTTTAACTGCATTTATTATAAATGGGAATAATACAGTCTTTAATATGCAGAGAATGCAAAAAAGAATATAAACCTCAATTTCGATACATTTGCGAAGATTGTTTTGGACCTCTTGATGTCACCTATCTCTATCCTGATAATATAAAAAGAGAATTATTTGAATCACGTAAAGAAAAAACCTATTGGAGGTATTTTGAACTCTTACCAATAAGAGATAAAAATAACATAGTTAGCATTAATTCAGGTTTTACTCCTCTACAAAAATCTACAAATCTTAGTAAAGAGTTGCAATTAAAATCTTTATACATTAAAAATGATTCTGTTAATCCAACCTTCTCTTTCAAAGACAGGCCTGCAGGTGTTGCTGTATCTAGAGCTAAAGAAATTAATCTAAAAGCAGTAGGTTGCGCTTCCACAGGAAATCTTGCATCTGCTACAGCTGCGCATGCTGCAGTAGCTAGACTTCCTTGCTATATATTTGCACCTGCGGATTTAGAACCTGTAAAAATCTCTCAGGCATTAGCTTATGGTGCAGAGTTTGTTGCTGTAGATGGAACTTATGACGATGCAAATAGGGTAGCATCGGTAATTGGAGACTCAAAAGGAATAGGTATAGTGAATATTAATATGAGACCATACTATGTTGAAGGATCAAAAACCCTTGCTTATGAAGTAGCAGAGCAACTTAATTGGCAAGTACCAGACTATCTAGTAATTCCTGTTGGTAGTGGTGCAATGTTAAATGCAATTTGTAAAGGCTTTGAGGAATTATGTGAAATAGGATTAGTTAATGATGTTTCTAATTTAAAGATTATTGCTGCACAACCTCATGGATGTTCACCGGTAGTAGATGCCTTTAAATCAAATAGCAACGAAATATTTCCTGTAGAAAAACCAAATACTATTGCAAAAAGTCTTGCTATAGGTGATCCAGGAGATGGAATTTATGTTTTAAAAAGGTTAAAACAATATCACGGTATTGCTGAATCAGCTACAAATCAAGAAATAATGAATGGGATACTTAAATTATCAAAGACT
>JAICEO010000153.1 GCA_025924135.1 Nitrososphaeraceae archaeon
AATTTGATTATCCACTTGGTCTTGCTGTTGATTCTTCAGGAAATAATGTGTATGTAGCTGATACTAGCAATAATCGCATACAAGTATTTTCTTCAGCGACTCCTAGTACTTTGTCATCATCTACGAATACTAATTCTCGCCTTAACTAACTATTAAATAGTAATGACTAGTAGGATGAATTTAGAATGTGTTGGTAGGAGGAAAGGTATCAAATATATAAAAAACTTATAGCAATCACACACTCAGTTCGTTATTATGTTTGGGTAATAGATGCTAGTGGATGATATTACGTACGTGCATGTTTTTATATTATAAGAATAGCCAACCTAACACTAGCCAGATATAACAAATCCAATAAGGCAAAAGATAATAATCAAAGGCATTAGCCCAATGACAAAAAGAAGCATTCAGAAGTAGTCTACTACCTGATATCGATTACTTGGAGATTTAATGCATGAAACAAACCTCTCTGCTGATTATGATATTTTTAGGGTATGCCCTTACCTAAGATAAGTAAGTAATATAATAATATTCTCTTAACTGATGGTTACATAGATATAGAGAGACATAATATTGGATTTTCCCGCTATAATGGGTGTTGGCATTGCTGCATTTGTATCTACCAACATTGACGATTTGCTTATACTTATCGCGTTCTTTGCTACCCCCAGATTTCCACCTTTTCAAATTGTCCTTGGGCAGTACATTGGAATGGGGTCACTCATAGCCGTTAGTTTACTAGGCTTGCTCATTGCTCTGGTTGTGCCAAGAAATCTCATCGGATTGATAGGTCTTTTTCCAATTGCAATAGGAATCAAAGAGCTGCTGGAATTACATAAGAAGAGTAATGATAATGATAATAACAAAGATAATGAGGAGGAACAACTAGCTAAACAGCATTTACAGAGAAGCAAAAAAATAGCATATTTGCCTTTCCTAACTGTTGCAGCTGTAACATTCTCTGGTGGTGAAGAAATTGGCATCTATACATCTCTGTTTGCCACAAATAATGAGGTTAGTCAGATAATCATGTTTGTCTCGGTGGTTATGGTATTGACAGGATTGTGGTGTGGCCTAGCAAACTATTTTGTTAATCATAGTTTTCTTACAAACCGCTTTCGCCACATAGCAGTTAGATTATTGCCATTTGTATTAATAGGACTTGGAATATACATTTTGGTAGAGGCTTTTTTGTAGTATTTGGATATTTATGGGATAACTAAAGATTTAATCTTGCTTCTGTTTGTATATTACAAATTTCTCCCAAACTGAGTTGGATAAACCATCCTGTACCTTAAATAATACTAGCCGCCAGCTGTAGAAGTATAAATGTCAATTAGCAAACAAATTACTAAGAAAAGTAGCAAAGTACCAAAGATAGCTGTTGGCGTACTGTTAGTAATAATGATATTCGGAATCTTCATTGTTGGATATGATCAAGGACATCTTTTCAGTCTGGCTCAAGGAGATCAAGCTTTTGATACTATGTAGATGCATGAGTTCTATCATGACATGAGACATTCTGCAGGGTTCCCGTGTCGTTAGTAGTAATATGGTAGTCTAACCAACAACTACAACGACGACTATATCTATTGTTGGATTTGTATTATTCTTCTTCTAAGAGATAGAATCTGTGCCATGACCATTAAATTATTTTCATCTATGTCCATAAAGTGTCTTATATACATGTTTACCACATACAGGGACTTATTAAATACTGAGTATCAAGGATTTTAATGATCAAGAATTCGCTGAAGATATCTTTCTTCTCAATGTATCAGCGTAACGATCTGATAGGAATTTTAGGAAGGCGAAGTTATCAGGAATAGAAACCCTCTTGCTTGAGGTCTGAAGCTCGTTTACTAACCTACTAACAGGTCCTCCCGATGAGTTGGTTGCACTCAATACAACCTTCCTAATTATATCATGTCTAGATTTTTTTATTCTGTTGTATGGAATATTGTCAACAGCAGCCATAACGAAGATATTCGGCATATCTTCCTGAACGTCATCCTCTATATCTTCCCAGTCATCTTGTATATCAAGCAGCGCCTGATTGTAATGAAGAACTAAAGCGACATTTTCATTAAAGCTTGGAAGCTTCGCATCCAAAACCTTTGCATAAACTAGTGAGGCATCTGATGATTTTGATAGATTAAAATGTCTTATTTCGGTATAGGAGAAAGTATAATTTTTAAGTATACGACGTTTTATAATTTGCTCAAATTTCCAAAATGCCGAAAACTGCCCTAATAAATAATCTATAGAATAAATGAGATGTTGCGCATCACATTCGGATTGTAGAAATTCATTTACTGATTTATGCACTTGCTTTGCGAGCAAAGCATATCTATCATTCCCAGTCTCATAGAATCTATCTGAGAGAAGAATGTACCTAGTTAACGACCTTATTATCCTATATACCCATAATGCCTCGGCTATATTTTTTGTATCGAAGTAGGCAGCTATAAAGTAGGTAGGATCCTGTGCATTTTCATCAATTGCTGGAAATGAATTATCTAAATTCCGGTCAAAGCTGCTTAATAATGCACTTAAAGACACCATCTGCTTTACGAAAAGTAGAGTATCAGTGGTAGAGTTTAGATCTCTTATTAACTTAGAAATTTTATCTAAATAGACTCTGTTTTCAAAATCGCTAAGCTTAGATGTGATTTCCATTATTTAATAATATGATTTCTGCAGTCATCTCAAAATTATAAATATTACGGCACCATAGCAAGCTGTATTAACTTAGCGATAAAGCTTTAGCTGCGAACATTCCCTATATTCGACGTAAGATGTCAGCGGGATCCTCAAAACTCGATTTGTTTATGCCTCATGCTAGCTATCGGTGCTGTTAACTTAAGAAATCATCTCCTATTATGATAGTCAATAAACAGATTGAGCCAATTGATAATGTGTTTTAGTAAACACTTCTGTTTTTTACAGGGAAAATAATCGTCAAAACATTCTGTCCTATCTTTTAGATATTCGATAGTTCGTTCAATTATACTTTTCTCATAAGCTGAGTGAATATGATGCCTTAGCTTCAAATATTTACATGCTTGTGGATACCATGTACCACCATCAGTTGAAACTGGATGTTTTCCATACTCTTGTATTAAGGAACTAAGAAACTGTTCTGCAACAAACATGTTTCTTTCAGCAGAAATACGAACGCCAAGAATTGTTCTTTCTGATGATTCAATTGCAATCCATATCCAAAAGTAATTATTGCCAACTTTAAGTTGTGTCTCATCTATTATAAATTCAAAAATCCTTTTTCTTTTAGTAAATATTCTTTCAGGTTTGTATTTCTGCACCCATTTCCAGACAGCAACGTGACTTCTTTTCTTAATTCTGGAAGATAATGCTTTTGAAGCATTTCTATAAGATAAACCAAGAAAGTACAAATATAGTCCATATGTAATGTCTTCAAAAGATGTTCTATTTCTTATACAAGATATCAAGGGAAGTAATGCAAGGTTTTCAGCTATAGGTTTTTCTTAAGTTAACAGCACCGTACTGCGCGTAGGCAGCATAAAATAGTTGCTACACACGGCAACTATAAATTTTTGTTAAAAACCTTTATTTAATTACACAATTTATATCATATAGAAAAATCATTCTTTGCTATTTGGTCAGTTGATCATTATTTAGATATCAACTTTAATAACTTCCAATAGGTTTCTTTTGTAATCTCACCCTTTGCTAGTCGCAGCTTCAGTATCTTCTTTGCATCGTTTACAATAAAAGTACTTTCTCTAAATTTATCCTGGGAATTTACTGACTCCTCTCTAACCTGATCCCATGGAAAAAAAGGCATAAAGCTTCCACGGAAAAAACCCTTTTTGGATACCATGTCTATAGTTCTTAATAAAAGATTTGCCTCTTACGTTTTAAATGTTATGGCAGCTAATTTCTCTCGTAGCATAACAGTTATAGCTCCTTCTAATCCTCGTCACATTATGCCATTAAACAAATTATGATATGATTATAACGAGCCATAGGTTACATAAACGTTGAGTCGATATTTGCTTTTTTTGTAAAAGGTGAAAGGAGAAATCCAAAGTCTCATAATTTTGTCACCTTTTTTATTGTCACGTTTATTAATTCTTGTATATGCATTCACTTTC
>JAICEO010000154.1 GCA_025924135.1 Nitrososphaeraceae archaeon
CATTGTGGCTAGGTAACCAATAATGGTTATCTTTAAGCCGGTATTCATAGAGTTATTTGGACCTCTTAGAACTGGAACTCTTCTGTCATACATTGCAACAAATCCCCATCCTAATGGTAGTGCAATGAAGTGACTGTATAACCACCAATGAGCTGGTGTAAATGCAGAATCACGTATAGCTGTTTGATGCAATGATCCATCAACGAAGTTGTCGACTTCTACTGATGCAGCAATAGAACCTAGCATAATTACCATTATGTAGATCTTTTTTAGTCTTTGAATTTCGACTTCTTTTGGTATTAATGCGGGCATCTGAGCCATATCTGTAATCTTAATTCTGCAAAGTAAAATATAAAGATGTATTCGCAAAAAGTATTGGTATAAATATAAATTTTATAATAAGATACAACTTTTTGATGAATATTGCATAATATTCATTACTATTATAAGAGATTTAGAGCAAATGTGAACTAATCATTGATGATAATCATGAATGAGTATCAAACGAATTCTTATAGTATCAAAACTCATAGTGTAAGAAGTTCCTTTTAATAATTAAGGTCTCTCTAATGAACTTAATTTTGGATATTCTGGATATTAAATTTTTGTTAAGGAATATCATTTTTAATTCCTACTTTAGATTCTTTAATTCATTATTGTGTCTAATATACTGGAAATAGTAACTATCGACTTTATAGAATGTATGTATTAAAATGACAAAATATTAGATTTTGTTTCTTTATTTATCTTAGTATTTACATAATAGTTTATGTAACTTAAGTAAAAAATTTAATAGTTTTACAATGAATATAGAATACATATTTGATATCAAATTCAATTATTATTTCGTTGGTTTTTTGGATTCTTAATTTTACTTCTATGATATTAATAGGTAGTATTTATTATTATTTGTAACTCATTTTAGAGATTAGTAATATCTATTATCTAAAATATACTTAGATTTCAAATTTTATTAATATGTTTGTTTTTCTGTTTTATTTTCATACCCATACATTAGTGGTTGCCTTATTTATTTAAACAAGTTTTGATATCAAAATGAATATTTTTTAGCGATTTTTCTATATTCAGTAATGGTATGTAATTAAACTTCTAGATCAGATCTATTTTCTTTGGCTTCATTTAAATTTTGAAGACGCAATACTTTATTTATATATATAAACCAACCCGTTTAATTATAATTGAATTTATTATATTTTAATTAATAGACTTTTTACTTGTAAAAACAACCAGGAAAGAGATAAATAATATTTATTTATTCCAAATACTATGAAAAGCAATGGAGCTTTTTTAGTAATTTTATTTTTAACCTTTGGAATGTTAATAACATCAATTCCTAAATTTGTATATGCCCAGACAGCAGAAAATGAAATTATAGAAAATACTTTAGAAACTGTAGAGAAGGCAACTACGGAAGGTCTTTCAGAAATAACAGAATCTGTGAGTAATGCTTCTAACTCAATTATAATGTCTACGGAAAATGCAAAAGAATCCTCAAATAATAATACTTCCTCTCAAACTTTTCAACAAATAGAAAATATTGCAACTGATATGGGCAATGCTACAGAAAGTGCAATAGCAGGTGCAAGAGAGCAGATAGAAGAATCAGTGTCTGGTGCAAAAAGTGCGGTAGCTAATGCCACAGAAGCTACACAAACTGCAGCAACTAATGCCACAGAAGGTATTGAAAATGCCACAGAAGGTGCAAGAGAGCAGATAGAAGAATCAGTGTCTGGTGCAAAAAGTGCAGCAACTAATGCCACAGAAGCTACACAAACTGCAGCAACTAATGCCACAGAAGCTACACAAACTGCAGCAACTAATGCCACAGAAGCTACACAAAAACCCGCTGAAGGTCCAATTGAAACAGGGAAAAATTTTGTGGATCAGATATGGGAACAAATAACAAATCTCTTTAAATAATTTTTTGTGTTTTTGTGAGATTAATTTAGTCTATATCCTTGAACCAAAATATAAATATTGCAAAAGAATTTCATGAAATTACAAAACATTCTCCTGTAACTATCTATTTTAATCGTCATTATCTAGATTGGGAAAATAAACCGTTTCCATTTAAAATGTATTTAAATAAACCAAAAATAGATTTACCATCTACTTTTCCCTATCCTATTGAAGATTCGATTGAATGTTTGAAAAAACAAATAAATTTGAATCCATCTGAGCAGAAACAAATAGATCTAAAAATTTTATCTCAGATACTCTTTTTTTCTGCAGGAATTACACGGAAAATGAAATCAAATGATGCTGTATACTATATGAGGGCAGCCTCAGCCACTGGTGCTTTATATCCAATTGAAATTTATTTAGTTTGTAAAAAGATCCAAAATCTCGGTGCCGGTGTATATCACTTTTGTCCAGCAGATTTTACTTTAACTCAGTTAAGAAAAGGAGATTTTAGATCAATACTATTTACAGCTACCGGAAATAATAATAAAATAAATCACGCTCCAATTACGTTAATTTTTACTTCCATAGCTTGGAGAAATTCATGGAAATATCAAGCACGTTCATATCGGCACTGGTTTTGGGACGCAGGTGTAATTCTCGCCAACTTTTTAGCTCTATGTAACAATAATCTTTTCTCTTCCGAAATTATTCTAGGTTATCAAGATGAACTCATTAATAATTTAATAGGAGTACAGAATCAAAAAGAAGCTGCTATAGCATTAGCTACAATTGAAAGTTATTATAATTATACTAACCATGAACAATCTAGTTCTACTACTCAACTTACACCTATAAATTGTGAAACTAAACCCCTTTCAAAATATGAAGAAACGGTATATCCTGATATATGGAAAATTCATAACTCTTCTAATCTCAATAGTCACATAGAAATAACAAACTGGACTTCAATGAAAAATAATGAATATATAAATTTAAATAAAATAAGAAAAATGTCTCATGGTAAAATTAATACTATTAACAAGTACAATATTGGGAATGTAATTTTACAACGTGGATCAACAAGAAGATTTTCAAAAAAGCCTATAACTCTTACACAATTACAAAATATTTTATATCTTTCTAGTATCAGTATACCTTTTGATTTTATTACCCATGAACAAAGTCTGATTGATATTTACTTTATAGCAAATTCTGTTTCAAATTTACAATCTGGTTTATATTATTACAATAAATTAAAAAATAAGATACAAGATCTCAAAAAAGGTGATTTTAGCGAAAAATCTGGACATTTGTGTCTAGACCAAAAGTTATTTAGTGATGCAAGTGTAGTATTTTTTCTAGTTGCAAGTATGGACACAATATTGAAATATTTTGGAAATAGAGGTTATCGAGCTGTCCAACTCGAAGGTGGGATATGTGCTGGAAAAATATATCTTGCTTCATATTCTCATGGATTGGGAGCTTCTGGTTCAACCTTTTATGATGATGAAGTAACAGAAACTTTTCTTCCTCATTCAATTCAAAAAAGTACAATAATAGCTATAGGTATAGGTATTCCAGCTTATGTAGCTAAACCTGGAAAGATTTATACTAATATATTAAATAAAGAAGAATATTCTAAAAAAATTTAATTATTAACAATAGTAATAAAAAAGAATAACAATAATGACTAAGCTAAAATTTGGATTGACAATCCCACAAGGTTGGTGGTCAGATCTACCGACTAATGATCCTATAAAACAATATGAATTTTCCAAAAAAATTTCAAGAGCAGCAGATAGACTAAATTTTTATGGTTTATATGCCTATGATCATTTCATTCCACATCATGAATATGATATAAATAATAGTTTTTTTGAATGTTTTACACTATTATCTTCAATTTCTTCTATCACCAAAAAAATTAGATTGGGGCAAATTGTTACTTGCAATTCTTACCGTAATCCTGCATTATTAGCAAAGGTCCTTTCAACCCTAGATGTTATTTCTAAAGGACGGGTTGAATTAGGAATAGGAGCAGGATGGTATCAAAATGAATATTATTCGTATGGATATAACTTTCCTTCCAACGTAGAAAGAATTAAACAATTAGATGAATCCATATCCATAATAAAGGCAATGTGGCAAGATGAAAGAGCTTCATTTCATGGTAGTTATTTTTCAATTAGTGAAGC
>JAICEO010000155.1 GCA_025924135.1 Nitrososphaeraceae archaeon
AAATCAGGTATAAATGGAGCGAAAATAATAAAGAACTTCTTGACAATATGTGGTGGTAAATATTGAATATAATACCTGCAATTGATATATTAGAAGGAAAGGTGGTGAGATTAGTTAAAGGAGATCTTCAAAATAAAATTGTTTATAGTGATAACCCTATAGAAATTGCAGGAAAAATGGAATCCCAAGGTGCAAATATAATTCATGTAGTAGATCTTGATGCTACTTTGACTACTGGATGGAATAATAATCAAAATAATACAGAAATTATTTTAAAAATAATAGATTCAATAAAAATTCCTGTGCAGGTAGCTGGAGGAATAAGATCTATTGATGCTATTAACAGGATGTTTGAAAAAAAAGCAGGAAAAATTGTTATAGGGACACTGGCATACAAACAACCTCAAGTGTTACAACAATTAAAGGATAAAGTAGAAAAAATAGTAATTTCAATAGATCAAAATAAAGGTATTGTAATGATTGATGGATGGAGGCAACCATCTGGATTTAAGGTAGTTGAAGCTATAAAATTATTTATGGCCAAGGGAGTTAAAGAATTTTTACTCACATCAGTAGATAGAGATGGAACTTTGAAAGGCCCAGATTTGGATACACTTTCCTACGCATCAAACATAAATGGAGCAAAAATAATTGCTAGCGGTGGAATATCCAGTATTGAAGATATAATAAGGGTCAAAAATATTGATTGTTCTGCAGTTATATTGGGCAAATCTCTCTATGATGGGAAAATAGATCTAAAAAAAGCACTAACAGTAGTTTAAAAATGACTTTAGCAAAAAGAATTATCCCTTGTCTTGATGTAGATAATGGTAGAGTAGTTAAAGGTATTAATTTTAAAGAAGTGAAAGATGCAGGAGACCCAGTTGAATTTGCAAAAATATACAGTCAACAAGGAGCAGATGAACTTGTTTTTCTAGATATAACTGCTTCTGAACAGAAACGAGACATTATTAAAAATGTAGTTCGAAATGTTGCTAAAGTTATAGACATTCCCTTTACTGTAGGTGGAGGTATCAAAAAATTAGAAGATGCCAGAGATATTTTACTAAGTGGTGCTGATAAAGTTTCAATAAATACATCTGCTATAAAAAATCCAGAATTAATTACAGAATTAATGTCTATTTTTGGAAAACAATGTATTGTAGTAGCAATAGATGTTAAAAAAAATTATTCTCATACTAATGCTAGAAAAATTTTTAAAGGTAACAAAGAGTATAAAATAAAACAAAATAATCCTTATTGGTTTGAAGTTATGATATATGGAGGAAAAGAAAGAACAGGCATAGATGCAATAAAATGGGCTACAAAGGTTGAAAAACTAGGAGCAGGAGAAGTTCTTTTAACAAGTATTGATGCAGACGGAACTGAAGAAGGATATGATTTAGAATTGAACAAAATTATTTGTAGAAAATTAAGTATACCAGTAATAGCCTCTGGAGGATGTGGCAAACCAATACATATGGTAGAGGTTTTCCAAAAAACAAAGGTAGATGCAGCTTTAGCAGCATCTATATTTCATTATAAGAAGTCTACTATTAAAAGTGTAAAACAATTTTTAAAAAGAAATAATATATACGTAAGAATATGATACTAATTATTTTTATTATAAAGGACTATCCTATTTATATAATATCAGACATAATATTAAAGAAAGAACTAATTAAAAAATTTAATTAACTTGTATTTATTATTTATTTAAACCTTTTAAATTTCCTTCTTGTTCCAACTTATCAGCATGAGCCGCAATATATCTCCAAATTATATCTGCTTTGTCTGATTGAAAATCCCAAGGTGCAAGAAGTACTAGATCATTTTCTCTTATCCACATTCGTCTTTTTATCTTACCTCGAATACGACAAGTACGTATTTTACCATCATTGCACTTGACAATAACATTATCGCCTCCTACTAGCTTTATAACTCTTCCAAACATTTCTCCTTCCTGAGGCATAACAAGCTCTTTTAATGCCGCCTCATTCAAAACTTTTCTTTTCCCTAATTCTAATCCTTCCTTAATATATATATAAAATAATGTAATTTAAAAATGTATTGTCTAATGATGAGATTTTGAAAAAATATAAAAGAATTGAAGAATCATACTGCAATTAGTTTTTATAGTTAAATTAGTTCTGCAATAAAACTCACAAGTAAATTTGCTAAAAAGAGTCTATTATTTATAAATATTATAAGTTATATTCACTTCAATTATTTTCTAAATATTACTATATCCCACATATTACAATAAAAATCATTTTTAGTTATTGAAAGAGTTTAATATACTGCTAGTTCCTATT
This sequence comes from Nitrososphaeraceae archaeon, assembly GCA_025924135.1. GTDB lineage: Archaea > Thermoproteota > Nitrososphaeria > Nitrososphaerales > Nitrososphaeraceae > TH1177. The sequence goes on from JAICEO010000155.1 coordinate 2,316, forward strand.
GAAGAGCACTTATAGTATATTATATCTATAAAGATTCGTTATTGATATATAAAATAACTTTTAAGAAATTATTACTTGAAACGTGAAATATACAAGGAGATTAATTTGTTTTATATTTTTTCCTATATGATCATTCTTCTTAAGAAGTAAATGATATTTCATAGGCTTCATTTGGATATACCTTAGAAATTATCATCATTATCAGATGATATAGTTAGTTCGTGATAATATACATTCAATTTAACAATTAGATAAAATTAATTCAAGAAATTACTAGGTGTATAATATTGTATTTTATCTATGTATAGTATATAAATTTCTTCCGATTATTAAAACTATTAATAGTCAAAAAGTTAATTTATTTTTTTATAAATTTGATAGATTAAATTATTGTGATTCACAAATGAAAGAAAGAAAAACCTTTTCCATATAACTTTCAGGAATGTTAAAGGCTAACTTGTAAGGAGTCACATAATTAAAGAAATCAAGTTCTTATAAAAGAAACAAATATAGGTTTATTGGGGAAAAATAAAGCAATTCGTATAACTGGAATATTTATTAAAAATTTCATAGATTTTATAAAATTTAGGGTAAAATATTGTTATATTGTTAATCATTTAAATTTGTTTCCATAGAAAATTCATATATATAATCTTATGTCTGTTTTAATGCTCACTTTTATCAAGGACATTATATTTGATTTTTCCTTGAACCTTTGTTCGTTTTCTCTATATTATATCATTTATAAATTACATCATTATATTAAAATTCATTAATTGTTTTTTGGTAAAATAAAAGAATATAGATTTAATTTATAATATTGAAATTCATTATACGATTCCAAATACAAAATATAGTATAACCATAATTATTCCAATGACTAAAACAATAGATCCTATAACATACAATAGCCTTGCTGGAAGCGAGGGAACGAACCTATTCAAAACTAACAAAATTATTCCAATTATAATTAATGCAATTCCTGTTTCTAATGATACCATTTCTATCCTATTATAATTATCAATGTTTATATCTCTTATAGTAGTGATGTTAATAGATTTATTAAAACAATAAATATCAAGTTAATTTCCAATCAAAGTATTTATAGAATTACTTGTATATTTCATCAAAAAAATTCTGAAATAATAATATATCTAAACTATTCGAAAATCGCATAATAAAATAAAAATATACAAATAACCGTATACTATCTCCGTTATCCATAACTAATATGAGTTACATTACATTAGATATTACTTAATAGATAATATTTTATAGATTGATCAAATCAGAATCTATTAGAATTCATGGTAAATAGAGAATTATAACATAAAATTTATCGATAGAATATTATTATTTAGCCAATAGTTTTATTTTAACATCTATGAATCAGATAGAACTAAAAAAATTATTTAAGAGCTCAGTTAAAAATGGTCATATCAATAATAACCATCTTATCCCTTTTTTAAATTCTCAAACTCATGAGATTAAGATCAAGGAGGAAGGATATTTTCGTAATTTTGATTTAGTAATTGCATTAATTAATAAAGAAAATAAACCCAAAAAAACAAATAATAAATATTTTGATTTAGAATATGATATTCAACATAATATTCTTATGAGATCACAGCAATTTACTGAATTCTCTAAACTCGAGAAATGTAGAATTGAAAATATAACATTTATACCAGTAGAGATAAA
>JAICEO010000156.1 GCA_025924135.1 Nitrososphaeraceae archaeon
AGGTGTTGTCTAGTGTCTTGTTTATTGCATCTTGTTGTTGATTTAAGGTGTTATTTGTTCTTTCATTGAAATTATTGTTGTCTTTGTTAAATTTATTTGAATTTTGTTCATTAAATTTTGGTTCGTTTACAACTATAGTTTCATTCGTTTTTTCTTCTTTTCTTGTTGACATGTATATATATACGTTACTAAGGTATATAAGCGTATGTATTAATGACTATATGATAGTCATATTTGTTTATTTGTAATTAAATGATTTATTTGCATAATTTGAGGTAATATATTCAGAATAACAACAATAACAAGCAAAATATTTAGGTATAATGGACAAATGGGAGTAGTACCGATAGCGGTTCTAAATGAGTCCAATGTAAATATCTGACTATCTTGTATTTAGCTTTTATTGTTAGAATTTATATAGTCTGTAACCTCTACAACAATCTTTTTTAAAATAATGTTTAAAGTAGTTCAAATTATTATAATACTTATAATTTTGACCTTGTCTATAAGATATAATCATGTTATGTAATTAATCAGCTCTATTTAGATTATTCCTTTCAATCAAAACAGTAGAAAAAGAATATCCTTTCCTTTCTTTTTCTATCCTATAATTACAATTAATCTAAATCAAAATAAACAAAAATTAATGAAATGGCTTTATTTAATATCATGCTTTGTGTAAATTTTCGGCGCCTAAAAATTTTCAATTATAAAATTAAATTAAATTAAATAATCAATAGGATGATATGAATGGCTCAGATTTCATCCTATTTCATTACACAGCTATTGTATAATGATATCTCTATATGGCATTTGTATTATTTATTATATTTGGTGTAAAAATTTATGTTCGTTTGTATGTACATAGTTTGGTAAGTTTGTCATCTTCTTCTAACAATGGCTACAAACTAACCCCATAAGAGGAAGAGCACCAATTATGGTTATTCCTACAATCATTCCTACTATGCAGATACTAAATTTTGTTATCTTGAACATATCTTATTATTCACCTTAGAATAGAAAAACATTTTCCACATCTAAAAACAATATTATCTATACATAAGAAACATAACGATGACCTTACAATAAGGGGACGATAATATACATTAATGCATGTTGGAAGAACAATAACAATTCACATTAAGATGATAAGATAATAGAACAATGACAATATTTAAATTTTTTTATCTATCAAAAAAGTTAGTTAACATTTACTATTTAGAAAGGATGGAGGAACACCGATAACGGTTCAAAAATAGGAGTCTACTATTGTAGAAATACTATTAGCTTGTATTTAGCTTTTATTATTAGAAACTTATCTAAATTATAAAAATAAATATAATAAAAATTGTTAGTCCCGAATTTATTATAAAGTCAAACATGGATTATTTTACCAAAATAATATGAATACTTTTCTCCTAATCTATGAAATTTAGTTAACGATATTCTTATCTATCTCTTCTATACTCTTCTATACTTATTACATAATGCCAATAGTAACAGTGTCAATGTATAGTGGTAGAACACAAAGAGAAAAAGATAGACTCGCAGAGGCAATGACTGAAGATGTAGCGAAGATATTAAACATAAAGAAAGAAGAGGTAATTATAGTATTTCAAGAAGCACCTCATGGAAATTGGTATTCTTCAGGAGTTCGTCTATAAATATAATTGTATATTTGTTCACGCTTAGTTGAACAAATAGGAGATATTGGATATAAAACAACAAGAGAAGTAATTTAAAATTTAATCAACTTAGAAAAATATTTCTTTAAGTAAACAGAGAATATTTGTAAGAATATGTGCGCTAATTATTGCTTTATAGCTCCTATACTCCCTGGAGGAATAGAATTGATGAAAAAATGGAATGAAGAAAATATTGTTAACAATAAAGAACACGATGCCGTGTTTATGACAGCTGGAATAACACGAGAACAGGTTTGGATTCAACATATGCCACAACAAAACCAGGATTTTGTAGTTGCTAGTTATGAAACTAGTGACCCTGAACAGTCATTCAAAGTATTAGCTACATCTGATAAACCATGGGCTGTAAAATTTCGAGAACATTTGAAGAATGCACATGGATTAGATATTGCACAATCGTCTATGCAGATTAATGAATTAGTAGTCAATTGGAAGGAATAATAAATTTTTTTGTTTATTTTCTTCAATTGTATGATTAAGAATATTTCATTCAAAATTTAGTAAATGTCATTAGTCGGATTTAGCTTCAAACAGTAGGATTCTATTACATTTTAAGCAAGCTGGTTGGAGTAGTGCCCTCCATGTAATAGGGTTCTATTACATAGTATTTAGCTTTTTATGAAATATCGATAAATAATCTAGTGTATATAATATATGACAAATTTAAAGAATGAAAGATAATTATACTAAAATTATTGAATTACAGAATGAATTTTTCTAAGAAGGTCATAACTCATGATTATCTGAATAATAACAACAACATTCGTAACGTTTGTGGTATAGATGTATCTTATAAGGATTTAAATGCCTTTTGTTCTGCTGTGATAATTAATAAAAATACGTTAGAAATTATTGAAATTGTAAATGAAAAAAGTACTATCAGCTATCCATACATTCCAGGACTCTTTATGTTGAGAGAAGGAGAACCTTTGCTAAAAATTGTAAGATTATTGAAAAATTTATTTGATGTACTCTTAATTGATGGTCATGGTATTTTACATCCACGAAAGTGCGGTTTGGCTTCCTACGTAGGTATCATGATTGACAAACCAACAATAGGAGTTGCAAAGAATCTACTATGTGGGTCAATATTAGAAAGCAGTTATGTAGAGTATAATAAGACAATTCTTGGATATACAATTAAGAAAAATAATAGAAAAGATATCTATGTTAGTGTAGGACATAAAATTAGTTTAGAAACATCAATTGATATTGTTAAAAAACTGACCAAAAAATCTGAATGTATCCCAGAACCTTTAAGGATTGCAGATATCTATTCAAAAAAACATTAATTTGATATAGATAATCACAGAAGGTAATTTAACATCATTAACATAATGATACAAGGTTAGTTATAATATAGTCAAGAGTTCACTTGAAAATTTATACTGATAGCGGTTCTAAAAGAGGAGTCTAATATTATGGTTATGTGAATAATAAAAGATTTACTTTAACATAACTATGATATATAGAACATCTATCTGTGTTTATTTTTAGATATTCATTATAGAAGTTAATTTTTTTAGTAGGTATTCCATTTCGACGGGCTTTTGAATAAAGTAGTCTTCATTGATTGTTTTACCCAATGCTAATCGTATTTTTCTAAATTCTTCATTGAATGTTGCAATTACAGTTAAAAAACATATTTTTACTTTAGGGTCTTTTTCTCTTATTTTAAGATATAATTCAAATCCATCCATGGTTGGCATCTTTATATCAAGAAGTACCAAATCATAAAAATTGACTTTGTAATTATTCAATGCTAAAATGAGGTCATTAAATGAATCTACTTGAAATCTATTGTCTTCCAAAATATTCTTTATTGTATAAGTTACATCAGGTTCATCATCGATTATTAAAATTTTTTTAGTCATTTTATTATAACAATTCCATTAATTGCCTTGCTTATATTTTTGACATATGTCTATATCATATCATAAGTCAAAATATAATTTGCATTATTAGTAACAAATCTAATCTTTTTTAGTCCATCCTAAATGTTATTTTCCTTAACAATATAATTCCTAAAGTATTTGGTAATACTTAGATTACTTACTAGCTATCCATCAAAGCTATCCATCAAAAAAACTTATGCCATAATTTAAGTAGTTTATTGTTATAAAATGCCATTTCTGAACTAAAAAATTTCTAAACATTATCGATATCACCCCTAGATTCATTATTTAGTTATTTAATAAACCATTGACTATTCGAATTAAATCATTGTTTTGTATAGGTTTTCTGATAAAAGTATACACAGGAGAAAACTTGTCTGCGATATCAAATATATATTC
>JAICEO010000157.1 GCA_025924135.1 Nitrososphaeraceae archaeon
TATCCATATCCATTTGCAGCATCCAGTATCATTGCTACAATTTCTGTCCTGCCACGATTTCACATAATATTAGAAATGTGATATACTTATTTTAATATTAATAACACAATAGAAGCTAAAATAACTATACAAAAATTTTCTTCATATTATTTGCAAATTAAAATTAGAACCGTTCTATTATTACATTGTATTAGCTTTTATAATTAGAAACTTATTTTTAAAATAAATTTAATGAAGTTACTATAAAAATTTTATCAAAAAATATAAAGTTAATTAGTCATTTTTAATTGCCGTAGTTTGTTGTTGTAACAATTCCCCAATTTCACGATACATTTTAAGATAGTTTAGTCCTTTTTCTGTAGTTTTGAATTGAGTCCCATTACTATATTCTAAGAGATTGTTTTCAATCAAAACAGAAAGGTATTCTTTTAATTGTGCGTAACTTAGAAAAGCCGCATACATAATTTTTGTCTTGGTTGCTCCTCCTCCATTTGCAGCGTCCAGTATATTACATACTATTTCCGTTCTACTTCTATATTTCATATTATTATGTAAGTGATTTAATTATTTTAGTTTAATATCAAGTCAAAGGTAAGATAATTATAGTAGAAACATTCTATAGAACCAATTTACAAACAAAGAAAGAAAGAAGAAATTTTAAAATCTTCATCTGCCAATTCATCCAAAAGATTTAATATTAAAATTATTGTACTTCAATCCAATTCAAATAGAATTCATAATTATGCTATCTATTCTCCTAATCTGTATTTGTTTCAGAATAACAAAATAGAATAAGTTGTAGCAATCTATAATAAATAATATTGAAAGTTCCTTTTGGAATCAAATCCACACTATCTGAGAATGATAATGCAAGGTGAATAATACCCATTCTCAGAGTTACTAATAATATATTGTTATTAATAAATAAAAAATAATGGAGGGTTAAGGTATGTGGGCTGGTGGATTGTCAAAACATTCAACTCTGCTGTTACTGAACCAGGGTCATTAACTCAGTGAATAGATTAACATAGTTCACTGATACATATATTATAAGCAGAAGAGTTGATATTAAAATGTATGATAAACAAATTATTATTAATATAAACAAGACTTATTATGACAAACATAATTGTAAATTTGCATTCTGTGAATCATGTTATTGGGTTGCTATTTTTGTTCTATGTTTTTCATTAACTATCTTCAATAGTGTTAATAATGTATTTGCTATAAATGATGATGCTAATACTAATCAGAAAAACAAAAAGTTCCAGTTAAATATGGTAATAAATCTCAATAATATTCAACAACAAAATCCTCAATTGTTTAAACTAGTTGCATTTATAAATGGTGAGATTCAGACGAAAATAGTCGATTTAAAAAAGAATGCTACTCTCCAAAAATTCCAAAATAACAATTCCTTTTTATTTTGATAAAAGCAATGATGTTTCTACAATGAATGTAGGAGATGAATATTTTGTATGTGGATATATTGTTAAAAAGATTGGTAATGTAAATGCTAGTAGTAATAATCAACTAATGCCATATGACTGTAACGAGGGTAGTATTGTGTCTACTACTAAAGACTCTATTGGATTATTTTCAACCATGAAAAAATTTGCTGAAAGTTCATCGATTTATCAAGCCGCAATTAAAACGCCATCACCATCAGTAGCAAATAATAACAATAATAATGAAGTAAAAATTACGCTTGTCAATCCCATTGATGCTAAAAAAATAAAGGATTTGGATAACGTACAGTTCACAGCAATGGTAAAAGGGGAATATCAAATAAAAAAGATAGATTTAAAAAATGAAATAAAAAAATCAAAGATTAAGGATACACTAAAAGTTCCATTTACTTTTAGTAAAAATACTGGAATTGGACCAATTCAAATAGGAGATTTCTTTTTTGGATGTATTACTGCAAATGATTATTCTTCTGCTGAACATTCAGAATGTGAAAAAAGATTCATTCAACATTTTGATAAATCAAATGATTTACCAGTAGCACATTAATGAATAGTAATTGTATAAATGGTATGGTTGAAATATTATTCCGAACTTTGACAACAGTGTCATCAACTAGTTCTTGTGTTAGATGTTTATTATTATTTCATGGGCAGCCAGCATCTAACCAGCCATCATTATATCCCACTACATATCGTGGGGAGTTTGGAGGCCCCTGATTAGAATTATAATTTTTTCCCTGAAAACAATCATTTTTTCCCGTGTCATATCCCTGATCATACGCCGCTTGTGAACTACCGGTAACTGAATGAATTTCCACTATCATCGTCATAACGATAACGATTCCGGATATTAGTAAGGCTCTAATCAATATCTCACCATTTTGTTCAAGTCTCCTCATAATACCTGGTATAGAAGAATATTATATATAAAAGAATTTTATACGTGAAGGATACGTGGTGATGGTAACTGCTGCTACTTGCCCAATATTTTTATCTTCTAATCACTTTATATTCAAATATATCTTTTTGTACACATAGTATAAAATCATAGTTTCTTTCATTACATTGAGATTCATATATATGATTTGTATAGTGATAATATTCTAACAATAACGAAAAAAAAGTTATTTCTGGTTGTTTCAAAATTAAAAAAATTAAAAATTCCTCTCTCATCGTGAGAAATTGAGTCTATCACATCATGAGTTGACATAATGTATAATCACAATAATATTAATTGAAACATTAAAACACTGGTACGGACACATTAATCTAGAACGAGTGAAATGCTTTATGGTCACTAAATGTCTTGTCATCAACCATTACAATCAAAACTATTATTTGAATTGGTCAAGGTGATGATAGGCTTAGATTTCGGTCCAAGCAATTCAAATGAAATAAACAATTTCTTTGGTGAAGAAGGATGATACAGTCACATGACTCTATTTTTTGTGTTCTTCGGACACACCACAAGTTGATATGAAATTATCTTCATCCGACCAACCGTTAACATGGTCGACGATCTGGATTTGGTAAAGCCCATGTAATTTTGGACCCGTAAATAAGATATCCCCTGAACCAGAGTTAGCACCCTTGGCTTTTATTGTTTCGCTTGCCACGACCTTACCTTTATCCTGAGAATCTGTGATTTGGATTTCTAAATCATCATTGGCAGGATATCCCTTCCAAGAAAACGCTATTTCTGAGTCTATATTGTTGTTGACACATTTCTGGGAATCCATGCTGATATCGCGACCATTTTGGGACCATGCACTATTTGTACTGGTCGTAATTGTGGTTCCAAAGAGTATTACTAATATTGCGATTATTGAGATGCTTGTCCTAATATCCAACGTCAATACTACAGTTTCTTAGGGTAAGGTAATATTTAGCGATAGCGGTATTTGTCTATTAGAAGAGATGGTAATCACACCCCGAGAAAACTACTGGTCCGTCGGGAGTAATACCGATAGCGGTTCAAAACAAGAGTCTAATGTAGATATATTATTATGTTGTATTTAGCTTTTATCGTTAGAAACTTATTTTTGAATTTATAACCTAGTTACAATAATATGACTAACATGTGAATATGATAAGATTTTATTGCTATTCATAAGGACAAAAAGTTGTAAGAAAAGACTTGTCTGCCAATTTGAATTGAACTACAAATATGTTTATGATTGGGTTCTCAACTGTTCCCTCAATGAAATCATATCTACCAGATTCCAACGCTCTATGCATTTTGTATCATGAAAAGAAAATACTGTCATACCATTGACTGTGAATTGTTTATCGGTTGGCTTAAGATCCATAAATTCACCTTTGTGTGTGCCAGTTAGGTTGTATCTACATGCAACCTTATTTTTTTCGATAATGATATCATCAAAGATAATTCTTATATCAGGAAATGCTTTCCATAGGAGATAAATAAACTTTTTAAAACCTTCCTTGTTCGCTGGAAGATTTGGAGGGAAACCATGAATTATCAAGGA
>JAICEO010000158.1 GCA_025924135.1 Nitrososphaeraceae archaeon
AATTCTCATGACATGTTTTGAAATTAAAATATTTATTTCAATACTAATTATAATAAGTATCTGTTAAGTGGAATAAAAATATAAAAAAATGAATGAGACTTCTAGGGTCTCAATGGTGGATTGTCAAAACAGTGGATTCTAAAATCACCTATTATCGCTGCATCATCAGGGTCAACTTCTACTAGCACACGATATCCATCTCCATCTGAAAATGGTATATTCTAAAATACTTCAAAACGATCAATAGGCACAATTTTGCGAACATCGTATCCTGCATCTATGACGAAGTCTCCAGGATCACAATCAATTTCAAAAAATATTTGTCCATCTGTTGCATTGTCCGACGCAGTAATTAAATACGTATTGTTAGAATCAAGACTAGTTATTTCTGAAGGGCCTTGTATGCCTTGAATTCCTTGTGGTCCAGGTGGACCTGATACTCCCGGTATGCCTTGGGGACCTGCTGGACCTTGTGTTCCTGTTCTATTGTTATCTTTTCTATCATCAAATTTAAGATGTTTACAGAAACTCTACAGAACTAACAAAAAAGCCTTCAAATGGACCTGTGCTACACTTATATTTTTTATCGTCAGTTGGATACGTGCTATAATTAGTCTCACCGTAGTTGTCGTAGCCATATCCTTGGGCTACTGCTGGGTGTAAAAAACTATTGTGGTTGTTATTATTGTTGAGAATCGGCACTATTGCTAACATTATCAGTGAACTTGCCAAAAGTCCAAAGGTAAAAACAGATTTATGCATAGCATTTTTTAACAGTTAAAATATAATTGATATTGGTAGGTTCAATTGCTAATATAGTATTACTAAATTAGATTAGTGAATTTGATTAGTTAATGTTTCTTGTGATTTATAGTTGCCAATTTTTATTAGTTAAACCAATTCTGAAATTGATTTGTATAATTCTTTGTTACTAACATTATTAAAATATCTTTAGAGCAATCAAATTATCATTTTATACATATATAATCTACTTCTATTTGGATGTATATTTATTTTGTACACTTATCATTATAAAAAAATAAGTTATTAAAATTCAAAACATAATGAAAGATAGAAAATATAATAGAGAACTAACTAATATCAATTCTTTTTGTGGCCTCATTAAATATTAATTGTGCATAGGATTCTCTATTCCCAATATTTTTGCAATTTGCAATGGTCCATATTCCAATATCATTTCAATTGTAAAACCATTGATATGTAATAATTCGATAAAGTCTTTTGAAATATTATCTAGTTGTTCTAACCTTGTATCTTTCCATATTGCTATTTTTATTATTGGTTGTGATGGCAATTGAAATAGAGATTGAGATGATAATGATGATGATGATGACTAAGATGAAATAATAAACTACTAAATAATAATTATATAAATAATAACAAATAAGAATTACCAGAGAGAACTGTTTTATTTACAAAATAACCACTCAAATATTATAATAGATCAAATTATTATTCCTATTTTCTTATTTTCAGTATCATTATTGTAAATTTATAAATAAATAATTAACAAACAAAATACATTAATAAATAGAATAAAGTAAAAATGAGTCATTATGTCAGCCACTGAAACTATAGGATGTCCATTTTGTAGTAATGCTAATGAAGTAACTTCTCCAGATCCTGAATTTAAAAAGTATCTAATACAGATAAACATGGTGCTAAATCAGCGAAATATATTTGCAATAGTTGTAATCAAGAATATGTAGTTTACTGGACAAAAGAATAATCATTCATATATTTTTATTAACTTGTGAGTCTTCCAAATATTGGATTTTTGAGTAGGATTCTTTAGTTATAGAACCTTTCTCTAGACCCCCTCTCTTCCTCCTACTATAGTGTTCTATTCATTATACTCTACAAACATACATTCTTTTCCAGAATAATATGGGCCGAACAATACCATCATTTAGAATTGCTGTTGTATTGGAAGAAAAGAAATGGAAAGAATTTAGAAAATATTTGAGGAATAAAAATGATAGAAAGGTATTTGATAATATGTTTTCAATTGCAAATTTGTACAACTCTGCTTGTTCTAATGCTGTTAATCCTATTAGAATACATCCTATTATGATGTCGATAATATTACATCACTACAAGATGTTAAAAGAACGAACTGATAGTTTTGTTGAATTTGATAATTCTTCAAATGATGAAAATAATGACATTTACGACTATAATAATATTGATTCAACAATATTAAAACAAGAAATAGACAAATGGTATAATTTCTCTTTTGTCTTAAGGAAACAGAATAGAATACTTTTTGAACAAATGTTCCAATCGTCATACAAATATTCGAGCGCAATAGATATAAAAGGAAAAGAAAATGTTAGAGAATCCCTACTAATATCCTTAATATTTGATCAACATAAAATGCTGCAAATAAATGCTGTTGACAACAACAACAACAATAAATTAGATTGTTATTTATAAAATGAATTACTAGAAAAAACATTTACCAACACAACTAAGTAAGATTAAATCTTTAATCATATAAAATAATAAAGAAGTAAAAAGGAATTGAGAATTTAACTCTCTAATATGTTTATATTAATGCATTTTAATATTATAAAAGAAGATGAATAACGTTAGTAAAACAGGACTATTTACAATTGTTTTTACTGTAATTGCAATGGGATTATTTGGACTGTCAACAACATCAATGATCGATAATGTCTTAGCAGAAAAACCTCAGGAAGGAAAGAATAGTAACAACGATGGAAATACTGCTACTGGCAGTTCCTTTGACAACAATAATAATGTAAAATGCAATCCTTTCGATACACATGATTGTTGATATATTAATATTTTTTAAACCCATCTTCAATTTTTTCAGATTTAGAACAACATTTACTTCCTGACTTTATTAACAAACTTAAAGTTATGTTTAACTAAACTAAATTTTTGTCTTTAACCCTATCTTTCTTATCATCAATAATATTCTTGATAGTTTCTATAATAGGAGTAACCATACCCAATTGGGTAAGTTGTTGATTATTTGCTCTTAGTTCGGCTACCAATTTCATAATCAAGTTTTTATCTTTTTGTGATCCCGGCTTTAAAGGTGTGATTCACGGATCCGTGTATAACCTATCGGTTATTAATCTGGATTTCTATTGTAAAGGTTATAGCCATAACCTTCCAGGAGACTGTTGTATATATGGAAGGGTATGGTCTACATACGAGTTCTTTGGACTTTTCGTTCGAATTGTAACAGATGTGGGTGAATTATAATATATAAGAATTTGAGATAATTAAATTGCCATAGCCCACTAAATATAGAAAGAGATGGTTGGAGTGTACAGAGAAAGGAGATCCTATATATAGTTAGGCTATGGTTTCTTTCCTTTTAGGAAATAAGCCTTTTGTATGTCGGTACTTGTCAAAAGGTATACAACGTATTTAAAAATGAGCAAACAAGGTTAACAATCATTGTATGTAAATTGAAGTTATAGCCTGAACGATATGATATTGGGTTGGTTGTGAAAGAGATTTGTAGGTCCAGGCTTTGTTAATTGAACAATAACATAAAAAAATAAAATAAAAAAATGGAGTGGATTCTTATTATGGTGAATTGTCAAAACAAAACGCATTAACAGTTAGCGAGTTCGGATCCCCTGGTGGTGGTGCTGGAAGAAATGATATAGTTGTACGCCATCCTTCTCCTGGTGGAAAGATGATAGGACCATTTTGAAGTATAATTGTATCTGCGCCAAGATTACCACTATAACTATATCCTCCATTTATTACAAAATCACCCGCTTCGCATGGAGCAATTACCTCTAGCGAGATCGAGTCAGGAGGAGTAGGATTACCCGTTCTTGTGACTAGATATATATTCGTGCCATTAATGAGTTGAGTAATTCCTGATTGACCTTGTATACCCTGAATTCCTTGAATTCCTTGCTCACCTTGTGGACCTGTTGCTCCAG
>JAICEO010000159.1 GCA_025924135.1 Nitrososphaeraceae archaeon
AAATTAGTTACTGGTGTTAAACTTGAAAATATAATTACTGTTCCTAAAGAAGTCCACGTAGGTGATACGTTCGAGGTAAATGCTACTGTGATAAATACATTACCATTAAATATTACATTTATTGGAGGTAATTGCAATTCTGACTTTTCTACAAACTTAAATAATATAGTAGAAGAAATAATGGTTACTCAATGTATGAATAGAGTTTTACCAACAGTACTCGAACCAGGAGATAAAGTCACAGTTCAAGAAAATAGTGGAACAGGGAAACAATATAAAGCAGTAGCAGAAGGTGAAGCAAACGGAAATGCCATTTTGTTATATAGTATAGAAGTCAAACCAGAAGGCTCTTTGCTGACAACAACATCATTGAATAGCCAAATAGTTAAACCATTTAGCATTACTATACTTCAATAACTTTTATTTTAAGAGATTTATTGTTAAAAGGTAGGATAAAATTACATTTTTGATAATTAACATTTCTCTATAATGCGATATCTTTTTTTTCTATAATTCTTTAAATATTATTTATTTCCTAAGACAAATATGAAGCCATTCAAATACTTTTTTAAGTAACAATTGGTTTATCTATTATGTTACCTAGTTTCTAATCTAGTAATATATATTTTGTATATCTTGTATTTAGCTTTTATATTATTGGAGACTGAATGTTTTTGAAAATTCAAAATACATAAAATTTCACTTCTCAAAATCGATTAAAACTAATGTACATGCTAATTTTATCCATCTAACAATATTTCTAGAATATATAAAGATAAGTTAGTAATTGACTAAAAAGAAAAAAATGGTTATTCATTGATGTCTTGATTCCAAACCACGTCTTTGGAAATTATTTGCAATAGCTAGTTTACTATCAGCTGTAAATAGCTATTTGTTATATTCATCATGACGACGAACCCACGCCATAGGAAATTCATAATCATCCTCGTCCCGTCCCTTTGGAACTAGATCAAGATAGTTGTATGTATTATTCAATATATCAATTCCACGTGCATAAGCAGAATATGTGTGAAATATTTTACCTGATGGATCTTTATAAAAGACACTCACCCCTGGCAATTCTGAAACATATGGATTTTGTATGGTAAAATTGTAAAAACCTTCTTTCTTTTCTAATTCTTCTGATGTAAATGATACATAATAATCACGGTTAAAACCTGTATCAAAAGAAGAAACCCACTTAAAATCCCAACCCATTCTCTTCTTGTATGCATCTATCTTACTATAAGGCGCTTTAGAAATTGCTATCATGGTCACATCTCTTTGGTTCAAATGTACAATTATGTTATTAAAATTGTCTGCCCAAAAAGAACATGACGGACATGCTGCATCCCATGTAGGATCATACATCAAATGATATATTACTAGCTGGCTTCGTCCATCAAAAAGTTCTGACAATGTTTGTTTTCCATTTGGTCCATCAAAGACATATTCTTTATTGACCTGAACCCAAGGTAAATCTCGTCGTTGTTGACTAAGTTGGTCACGTAATACAGTAAATTCTTTTTCTTTTTTAAGTAGTTCTTTCCGAGATTCTATCCATTCACTTTCAGAAACCACTTTGTGATTATCTAAAATGTAAGTCATTGTTTTTGAGATGCCTCCTTTTCTTTATTTTCAAGTTTTCTACAATAGTTAGTCAACTCTATTAAAAATAAAGTCCAACTCCTATCGTGTTGTTTTATAGATGTTGAATACATACACATTATATACAATATGGAATATTTAAATATTTAAATAGTTCTTTAATTATCATAATATGATAATGACAGGTTCTGTTTGGAAAGCATTGGCTGAGGATAACAGAAGACAGATTTTATTATTGCTTAGGGAACATGATATGTTTCCTTCAGAATTGGCAAAGCATTTTGATACTACCTTGGCAGCAGTATCCACAAATTTAAGAATTTTAAAAGACGCAGATCTTATCAAAGAAACTAGAGAAGGACAGAAAAAAAGATACTCTATAAATCCTAAAAAGACTCTAGAAATAAAAGAATTTTTTGATAAAATGTGGGGACATAATCTTGAAGGCCTTAAAGAGTTTGTAGAAAGTAAAGAGTAGAAGAAAAAAATGAACGATAAATATGATATACTTAAAAAAGAGATAGTAATTAATGCATCAGTAGAGAAAATATACTCTGCTCTAATTACTCCAGAACAATTAACTCAATGGTTTCCTAATCTAGTAACTATAGAACCAAAGATAGGTGGAAAAATTTCTTTTAGATTCTTAAAAGAAAGTACACAAGAAGATAAAGACCATGAAATTGTTGGTGAGATTGTTAGTTTTATACCAAATAAAGAGGTATCCTATACTTGGAATTTTACAACGAAACCTGAATATAATAAAAATACTATTGTTACGTGGAAGCTTGAGCAGCTAGATAAGCATAAAACAAAATTAACTTTAATTCATAGTGGATTCACAAATGCGGATAGATTACAATATGATGATCATAACAAAGGATGGAATTGGCATATTAAAAGACTTGAAAATCTTATGATAAAAACTCAAATGCAAACGAAATTGTAATGTAATAGTTGCAAGCTATTGTAAAACAAGGATTTTGAATCTGCTAAAAAATATGTAAGCGATAATATATCGTACCAGTGAGCTGAGGAACTTTGCATATAATAAAGATGAGCATTACTTGAAATATTTATAGCATATAAATTTACTAAAAGCAGACATCAAAAAGAATTGGTAGATGATAATGATGTGCGTCTTACCTCTGACATGAATTTCGACAAACAGTCTGTAACAAGCATTGATATTTTCATGGTATCACGTTAATGATGGAAAAATAAGTTCTATAAGAGTAGCTTTTAATCCACAGTCTTTCACTCATAAAAAAGAGATAAATGATTACAATTCAAATTTATTAATAACCTCTTCTAATTTGTTAATAGCCTCATTCAGCTTATTACGATCTACAGTTGGAATTTTCATTATCTCATAGTTATCATTTTCCGACTTTGTAAAATCAACATAAAATATTCCTAACCTTGCTTCAGTTTGTGCAACTAAACCTATAGTAAAACTTCTCCACGAAAAAGCATCAGGAGTGAAAGCACCATCATCATTCAATATAATACATCTACCATAACCATCATTCTGTAAGTAATCAAATGCTTTATTGAATTTATAGTCGATAGAGCGAAATCCATCTCTATATTTTATTATGTATTTTCTATCAACTGTTTGGGATTCTTTTAATAACAACAGTTTCCCAAATTCTTCCACAGCATAAATGTAAATTCCAGCAGCAATCTCTATATCAATATCTATATTCTGTTTTGCAGCAGAAAGTTTCTTAATTATACCGCTTTTTATTAACCGCTTAGCTTCACTCCATGTTTCTTTTGATATTTGGATTTCTTGTGATATGTGTGGCAAGTATATTATTACATAGAAAAATACCACTTTAATCTTTTCATTGGTTTGCCTACACGTAAAATAATCCCTTGTTTATGCGCACTTTTAAATCTTATACACTAGAAGAATATTGTTTTTTCCTCTTTTGAGTTACTGGTTCCAAGAAAACTGCGGGCCCGTCTGGAGTTGGATAGTCGTGGTTTCAGTGTTTAATATCGCTAAGGAAATCTATATACATATATTAAATTATAAAGAACACTAATAAAATATTTGAAAATTTATGATAATTTATTAGTAAAAGAAACCATATTTCTTTAAATAAATGGTCAAGCAAAATATAATATAAAGACTCTAGATTATACCTTTTTTTTAATTAAATCTAATGTTTATTCCTTGACTTTAATTTAGATAAACCATATTGAATAAGAGATATTTTTTTACGATCCATCTATCTAGACAGGATTTACTAATTATAATTTATAAACATGTTTATCTATTTGTAACTACTATATCACAAGTGTGGTTGATCTAATTTTTGGACGTGGATTA
>JAICEO010000160.1 GCA_025924135.1 Nitrososphaeraceae archaeon
AATAAACTTCCAAATAAAAAAATCATATTAACTACAACATATCCATTAAATAATATAAAAAATATAATCGATTCAATTGGAATAAAAAATGAAGATGTGATTTTAAAGCCTTTTAGCTATTCTGACTTAGTTTCTATCTTAAAAGAAACAAGAATGTCATACAAATAATCTTATTAACAAAACTGTGTCATGTTACCGTCCCCAATGTTGCCATTAAATTACTAATTATCATCTAAATTTTGTTGTGTTTATAATTCTATGTTATAATATGGTTTGAATTGGTCAAGGAGTTTCTTATTAGAAAATTAATCTGACATTAATAAAAATAAGTTTTTATTATGATTAAAAGTTAAACTAAATAATATGTCTAATGGTACAGGTCCAAAAAGTTCTTCTAAAAAGTCTACTAAAAAAATCACAACAGTGAAGGAAGTAAGAGAAACAAAATCAGTTCCTATTACCGTAGAATTAAACATACTTAAATTTCTGATAAATGAACGTCCTCTTATTCCATTATTTAGAATACTAAAGAAGAACAAAGAGTTGCACACAAGAGAATTACTTATTACTATGGGAAGTTGGGGGTATGGACAATCTTTACTGAAAAGAGCAACAAATTTAGGTTTGATTGAAAGAAAAGTAAAAAAAGATAAGTCTCGTGGGCGAGGGAAACCAAGGATTTATAATTCTTTAACAAATAAGGGTAGAGAAGTAGTAGGATTAGCTGATAAAGTAGGATACGCAAAGTAATTTTTTGGAATAAACCTCTTATTTATATTATAAGATTATTAGTATTTGAACAAACTTTAGCCAAAAGTAGATAAGAATTTTTGTTGTATGATATTTGTATCTATTATTATCAGGAGAGTGGGGATTATTACCTTGTATGAGCATTCTCCGAATAGTGTGTGTAAATTGAATTCCAAAGTACTATTTGGATTTTATTATTATATTTTGTTGTAAATCATTCTCTATGATGATTCTAACAAATAAAATCATCATATTCTTATCCATTACTATAAATTTTTTTGGTATTTCACAAATATATTAAAAGTTTTCATCAATATATGCATAAGTTTCTATGCTTTGGTTTTTTTTGCTAGGTGCATTGATATATTATTAAATGGAGGTTTTACGGCGGCGGGACGTGATCTTATTGCTGCTGCTGCTGCAGAGCCAAGTGAAAATATAACAACTCTTATGCCAACTGGTTACTTAGCATCGTTATTCGGTAACGAGGTACAAGTGGCCAATGTTGCCTATTGCTTCGACAATCCATCATAACAATCCATATTTTTTATTTTATTTTAATAACAGAAAATTATTATTTTTAATTAAAATAACACATCTATTTTTCAAATATTCAAATATTTTTATTTTCTCTCCTCGGAATTACCATAATATTCTTCAGTGCTATGAGGTTAGTGATATTGATACAATTAATAAAATAAAACAAAGTCCAGACAAAATTGATGAAATATTGAATAATTTAGCAAAAGATTACGCTACGAATATCCCGGATTGAAAAAAGCATTATATTCTACTTTTTAAGAATATAAAATTAATGTCGACATATAATGAAAAAAAGGATAGTAAACCAAAATCTAGCAATGAGGTATTTATCGGAAAAAAACCGCTTATGACTTACGTCACAGCAACATTGGTTCAACTAGCGAGCGAACCAACTGTTTTTATAAAAGCAAGAGGAAAAAGTATACCCATGGCAGTAGATGTTGCACAGATTATCGTAAAGAGGATGAATACACTGGGTTATAAGGTAGCATCAGTTAAAATTGGTTCCGAAGGTATTAAATCTGAAGATGGAAATACTCGCAACGTCTCAACAATTGAAGTAGCTGTTTCTAGAAATAGCTCTTAAATTGTTTTATTTTAAACTATCATGGATATTTCTAAACTAAAATAGATTTTTTATAAAACTTTAATTACAATATTATTGTTAAGATGAGAATATCATTATTATATTAACAACCAAATTCTTGATAAATATATTAATTAATAATATTTTTGCACCATAAAATACAACTATTACGTTCGTTGTCAATAGTAAAATACTTAATATCATATGTGATACACTGAAGTTTCTTCACCATTTGTTTCGATACTATTACTTAGACAATGATAATATTATCAAACTAAATTAATAAATAGAACATGAGTTCATTAAGAGATTGTGACTGTGACTAACACTACGAAATATTTCGACAATCCACCATTGAGACCTTAACTTCCTCTTCTTTTTTTATCTTTCAATAAACTCTCAAGTAATCTTTTAAAAAAGAACAGTAGAATACTTCCATTTTTTATTTTCTTATTCAGATTCTAATTGTACTATTCAATATCTTTTACAATGAAAGATAAATACAAGGTAGTAGTAGCTTTACAATAGACTCTTATTTTTGCACCGTTATCGGTATTACTCCCAACGGGCCCGTAGCTTCTAGGCTCCACTAGCTTAGTGTGAAAGTTAAAAATGAAATGAATATACCTGCTAGTGTAATGGGTGCGGAGCTGTATAAATAATGGTTTTTTTCGTGTACTCCCTATCCGTCATATAACAGGATTACACCCAGATCGTCCATAGCTATACTTTTAACACTTATGGATTCATGTTATGATAAAAATTCATTGATCTGTTTTTCTGCTTCAGATTTTTATTACATTAAAATTTTTTACTTGAGGTTTTTTGTTGCTTCCATATTTATTAAAGTATATTATACTACTTGAACTACTTGAACAATTTAAGACTCGGATGGCTCTGTAGAAACCATCATAGCTAGCAACATTCTACCATTAATTATTGAATAAACAACAACCAAAATATGTTAGACTAGCAGATCAACTATTACGTATTCTCAAACATTGCAGAATTCCATTATACTTACATAGAAAGAGCAACCACATTTACACAGTATGGTAACACATAGTACTTGTTACAATAAGACAGTATGAGGGCAAGAGTTATCGAATGTTTACAGATTGGTTGGTTGAAGCATACTATTTGAGGTTGTTTCTCCAATTATCCAAATACCACATTATACAACATTACAGAAATTTACAGATAGAATCAACATCATGCTGCTTGGAAAGATAATCTCATCTTTTATCCTCTTTACGGGTACAAGATACATATTTACTAGTATAGATTCAACAGGATTCAAAATTACACTTGCATCAGAATACCATTATACCAATAGAGCAAAAGTGAGAAAAAAAATATGCTAAACTCTCCATAGGTGCAGATGTTTTAAAGCAAATAATCTGCAAGGTCAAGGTAAGACGAGCTCCAACAAGACATGACAATATAGACTTCAAACCAGTGATAACAAGAATATCAAAAATAAAACCATTATCGGCAGTTGTTGCAGATAAAGCATATGATAGTGAAGAGAATAATCATGTAATGGTTAGAGAAATTAGATGGATATATAGTATCATTCCTCCAAGATATGAACAAGTACCTATATGGAAACTCGTGGAAGATACAGAAAAGAGATGAAACGTGGCTATTCAAAGATTCTGTACAATCAACGTACGTAACAAGGATGAAACTATTGTATCAGTCATAAAAAAAGATTGTTTGGAGAACATATACCATCCAGATTAATACGAATGCAGAACAGAGAAGAAGAATTGACTTTCAGATGTATTACATACAATCTTCATAGGATGCTAAATTTAATTATTATTAAATGGATTCTACAGAGCCGACTCGGATATTAAAATTATTAAACAAAAACCACAACCTTTTATGCTATTTCAACCAACAATATACTATGAAGCTTAAATCCTTATGGGAATCGTTAAGAAAGAAACGCAAGACACAAACTGAACCTGTTCCACCAACTGCTGACGAAATTAAAGAAAAGGAATAATAAAATTTGTAAAGTCATATAAGAAATGAAGTAGATTAT
>JAICEO010000161.1 GCA_025924135.1 Nitrososphaeraceae archaeon
ATTTGTCCAGGTTAAATTATTAAATCCTTTTCCTCAACAATTATTAGAAAAGATGTTAAATTCAGCTAAAACAATTATTAATATAGAAATGAATTATTCCTCCCAATTAGCAAGACTTATAAAACAGAATTTGCACCGAGATATAGATTATGAAATAGTAAAATATAATGGTAGACCTATTTCATGCGATGAGTTATATAGAATAATAAAGGAGATAGTTAATAATAATACTGATAAAAGGAGAATTGTTTTAGATTATGGCACTTAAACCGGCAGATTATAAAACAGAAGTACATAATGATTGGTGTCCAGGCTGTGGGGATTTTGGAATATTAAACGCCATACAAATGTCATTAGCTGAACTGGCAATCCCTACACATAAGGCTGCTATTTTTTCAGGTATTGGATGTTCAGGAAAAACACCTCATTTTATTCACACATATGGAATCCATACATTACATGGTAGAGTACTTCCATTTGCTCAAGGAGCTAAACTGTGTAATCCTGAACTTGAAGTAATTGCCGTTGGTGGAGATGGAGATGGCCTAGGAATAGGTGTAGGACACTTTGTTAATTCCGGAAGAAGAAACATAGATTTGACATATATTATTTATAATAATGGGGTATATGGATTAACAAAGGGGCAAGCTTCCCCTACACTAAAATTAGGTATGAAAACAAAATCATTGACTCAACCTAACGTTAATGATTCTATTAATCCGATAGCACTTGCTTTTATTTCTGGTTTCACATTTATTGCAAGAGGATATGCATACGATATAAGACATCTAAAAGATCTGATAGTAAAGGCTGTACAACATAAAGGGTTAGCCTTTTTAGATATTCTACAACCTTGCCCAACTTATAATGATATAAACACTAAGGAGTGGTTCCAAGGTATGGACAATATTGATCAAGAAAATAAAAAAGCCACACCACGTATATATAAATTAGAGAGTTCTGGTTATAATGGAGAATTAAAGGACCCAGATCAATATTATGAAATTGCTTCAAGAGTTATCGAAAAGTCAAATGAATGGGGAGATAGAATACCTATTGGAATATTTTATCAAAATGAAAATGTTGCATCGTATGATGAAAGAATCGAGATGAAAATAGAAAACTATTTAAAGTATCCCCCTGCAAAACAAGAAATTATTTTAGATAAAAATAAAACAAATTCTAATATAAATGAATTATTAAAATCATTCAAAGTTAACGCATAAATCAATACAGATAATAATCATTCAATACAGATAATAATCATTCAATACAGATAATAATCATACATCAAACCACATATTGTATTAAAATCAAATATTAATTAATCAAATTTTCTAATCAAACAATTATAAAATTTTTTTCTTTATTGGGCAGATTAAAATTTTTTCAAAAAAATTAAAATGAAAAATGAGGGATGTTTAATCCCATTTACTCCAGGCTGCCATCCACCTGTAAGTCCAAGTATTCAGCTTCGCGCCTAGTGCTGCTATTGGCACACAAAGCACTGCACCTGCACCTGCTCCTAAGGCTACAGGACTATTGTAGAACTTACCGACCTGAGGTTCTATAGGCGTCATATACGGGGGCAATGTAGGTCGAGGATATTTGAATGCCATTTCAAGCGGATCCCTAACTAGCAACAGGTTTATCATATTGAACACAGGCAATGACATTCCAACAAGTGTTCCACCTATTAGAATGGCTGCATGTTTGTTTCGTCGTGTAGCCCAATATGATAGGTCTAATAACATTGCAGAAGGTATCCAGACGGGTACTACTACAAAGTCATATGGATATCCTAAAGCAAACCATGCACCTTTTGCAACCCAAGTATATATTGTCATAATTGTTGCGTAATATGTCGCCGTACCTGGAACTCCTGTGAAGAGCATATAATAAATTGCTCCTACCACAAGCATAGTAGATTGTGAAATAGAAAATACTACAAATGAAGTCCAAGCCCAATCAGTATAGAAGATATAGTCACCAGCATTGATAGTCAATAATGTACTGTTAACAGCAACGACCACTATGAATAGATAGTGCGTTGTACGTCGTAGCCAGACCATTAACATCCTACGATTGAAAGTTGTATATAAAATTTTATTTTTTTAGTGAAATAATTTGTATCCTTGTATTGTAATTATATTATAGTTATAAAACAAAAAAAGATTTTTTAAAAAGTATTAATAGAATAAAAAAAGATTATGGACGCATAGGTTTTTCGTTTGCTACTTTTATGATAAATATTAATCCTAATACTTCTATGACGGTGAGTACAGACAATGCATACATTCCACTAGGTAATGGATAAGCCCACGGATATACAGTTACCCCAACATATATACCACCGGCAGTTGCAACCCAGCATAAGATAAATCCAATAATGTAAACTCCATTCATGTGTTCTACTCTGCGACCTATCATACGTTCAATTTCATCACGATTTCCACTGTCAACTCTTCTTCCACCGCTACTATATCCTTTTGGTAAAGTCATTTAATAATAGTGTCTGAATATACCTTTTTAAATTTTGCTATTCATTTGTATAATAGTGACAGATTTCAGAAGAGTAATTGGGTTTGGTTTTTAGTAAATTAGGTTTATTCCTTAATAAATATTAAGTTTTATTATTTTAAAAAGTTTTATAACATAAAAACACGAAAACAGCAAAATATATATCCATGTTATTCATCTTCCCTACTATACGAATATGATAAAAAGTGCATTAGCTGTAACTATAGCCGTAGTTATTGTGATGTCTACTGCAGTAACTCTTATTCCAGTTAAGGATGCGGAGGGTCATGGTGTTCAAGCACAGCTTCAAAGCCGATTCGTAAGAATTCAAGATGAAGCTTTTTCAGCCCAAAATTTGCAAACTGGAGAGGAAATAACAGTAACTGGTACTTTACAAAGCCTTGTCAATAGACCATTAAGAGCATGGATTTCTCTCTTTAGTGAATCTACTAACGCAGGCAACAGATGGGAATTTACTTCCAGAGACCCACCAGGTAACGTATTTGTACTTGAACCTCAAGCTACAATTCCTTATACAGTAACTGCAAAAGCCCTAGAACCAGGAGTATATCACGTACATACACAGCTTAATGTTGCAACGGTAGGTCCAGGATTAGGCCCAGGTCAAACAGTTCAGGTAACTGGTCCTGCAATCTTAAAGCCAGTACCATGGGAGAATGTAATGTACCAAGTAATACTTATTGGCGCTGGACTTGGAGTAACTTTTGCAACTAGACCGTGGCAAGTTATTTAAACAACCTACTCTTTTTTATTTTTAAAAATCAAACCTAAAATATTCATATCCTACAAATATTATTAAGTAACGTTTAAGGTTAGTCTACTTAGGATATTTTACAAGGGATAATTTACAAGTAATGTGTATTTTGTATTAAAGAATACAAAATAAATGGTATTGTTTAAGAATTAAAATAAAAATAAATGAACTTTAAAACTATCTTGTGTATTATAAACCCAATTAATATAATATAAATTAAAAAAAGATAAACATGGTTTGTTTGTTGTTAAACAAACCATCATTAGAATGATGGTTTACCAGTGATGTTTCTCATCTGGAATTAAACCAATCTGTTCTCTTTCAAAGTATTTTTCCAATTCTTGTGTCCAACGTTCTTTTGCAGAAGCTCCGCCTAGTCCTTTCCTTCTTAGCCAAAATGAAATTACTCCAAGCAGGAAGACTGCAAATAATATCGTACCGAAAATATACACCATAACGTCGTAGAACAATGGATCATAGTTTGGACCTATCTGTTGAATTAGACTACTAAATCCGTTACTAAGCATTGCACTGAGATTGGTTATAGCACCTACTACCATATCATATAGCAATCAAAGGCTGTGATATATACATTTTGGTATTTATATTTCCATTGAACATTTAAA